>PUNB01000032.1 GCA_003552565.1 Lentisphaerota bacterium | reverse complement strand
TAGAAGAAACAATAATGAATATTGAATTTTGAATTCTGAATGTTGAGTTTAGGACAGACCATGCAGTTCCACTTCAAAATTCATCATTCAACATTCAAAATTGTGTTTCACATAATCCCGACCGCCGGCGCGATGCGTCCAGCAATCCGGAGCTGGAAGCTCCGGCCACCATCTCGGCCGCCGGCGCGGGGCGACACATACCCCGAGGGTGAGACTTAGAGGGTGTTACATGGCCGATTAAGGCGAAAGATCAGGGCAAAAGATTAAGGGGCGCACCCGTCTTTTCCTAATCTTTCCTCTTAATCTTTCGCCTTAATCCATAAAAATGTCAAGTCTCACATAAGCTTGTCCGCCGGCGCGAAGCGGGCCGGATACCCCGGATGGAAACAGCGGCTGACGAAGAACCGTGACCCTATCCGTGTGTATCCGTGTTAATCGGTGGTGAAAAAAGGCAGAAAATAAAACCACCTGACCACTTAACTAATTTAATGCATTTATTCAATGCGGATTATGTGTACAATGAAAAGGAACCAAAAAAGAGGTTAGCTTTTGGGCTTATTATACTTGGCTTATAGAAATGATAAAGAGCTGAAAGTGGGGAAACTTCTGCGCCGTCAGAAGAGTAAGCTTCTGGTTTCGGACAGCGGCGGCCGGACGGAGAGTATTAAACCTTCCGCGGTGGTGGCTGAGTTTGGAGACCATGAAATACCGGCGGGTGACGGAGACGAATTGGCTAGTCGGATAGAGCGGGCGGCGGGAGAAATGGATGTACAGCTGTTATGGGAATTGTCGCTTGATCTCGGTTTGGAGCTTGACCCGGGGAAGGCGGCGGAAGAATATTTCGGCGAAGCCACTGCTTTGACCGCGGCGGCGGCGGCCAGGGTTTTACTTCAGGACAGCCTGCATTTTCGCTCCAAAGGCGATTCTTTCATACCAAGAAGCAGAAGTGAGGTGGACGAGCTGGAACAGCGACATCAAAGAGAGTTGGAGAAGGCGGCTTTTCAAGAACGGGCGCAGGACTTTCTGCAACAGCTCATGGGCGGTAAAACTTCATTTGGTGAGACACCGGAGGATTTACTGCCGCTGGTTGGGCGCATAGAGTCGTTTATGTATCGGAACGATAATCCGGAAGCAGAGAAAATACTGGCCGCTGTAGCCGGCGGACGGCCCGTACGGGAGGTCGGGCTGGAGGTTCTGGAAAAGCTCGGACGCCTTGATTCCAATGTTGATCCGCAGTTGCTGCTGCACGGGGTGACGGCTGAATTTTCGGAAACGGTCAAGTCTCATGCAATGTCGCTGCCGGATTTCTCCGCCCTCCGGGAGACTGTTGGCCGGGCGGATTTTCGAGATGAGCGGACTTTTTCAATCGATGACGAGTCCACGGAAGAGGTGGACGATGCGCTGTCTGTGCGTTTCGGCACCGACGGCGAATGCGAAGTCGGTATTCATATTGCCGATCCGGGTGTGTTTGTCGCCAAAGGTGATTGTATTGATAAGGCGGCGGCGGAGAAGGCATTGTCATTGTACCTGGCGACCTGTACGGCGCCGATGCTGCCCCGGCGTGTGGGATGTGAGCTGGCCAGCCTGGAGCCGGGCGAGGAGCGGCCGAGTCTGAGTGTCCTGGTTGTGTTTGACAGTGAAGGAGGACTACGGGATTATCGTCTGGAAAGGGGAACGGTTAAAATTCGCCATCGCCTTTCGTATGACCAGGTTGATTCCTGGCTGAACGATGCCAATAAACCCATGGATGATTTTCCAGAGGCCGAATTGAGTTTTCTGCATCGATTGGCAAAACAGCTTCGACAGCGGCGAATAGAGCGTGGGGCATTGATTTTTCCTCGCCCAGAGATCATGGTTTCAGTGCGGGACAATGAAATTTCGGTTAAGCGCGCGGAACCTGACTCCCCGTCCCGCGGTCTGGTTCAGGAACTGATGATATTGGCCAATAATCTGGTCGCGGAATTCTGTTTGTCCCGGGAGATTCCGGTTATTTTTCGCACTCAGCCACCGCCTGCGGCTCCAGTGGAACCGCCGGAGCATTATGAGCCGGTTAAGTTTGAGCGGGCGGTGCGGATGATGCGTCCCACCAGGTTTTCAACGCATCCGGGGCCTCACAGCAGTCTGGCGCTGGATGTTTACACTCAGATAAGTTCGCCCTTGCGTCGATTTAACGACCTGGCGATTCATCGTCAAGTGGCGGCCTGCTTGGAAGAACAACCGCCGCCATACGAAGTGTCAGAGTTAATAGAAGTTCTAGGGCGGGCGGAGAAAGTGGAGAAAG
Organism: Lentisphaerota bacterium; assembly: GCA_003552565.1. Taxonomy (GTDB): domain Bacteria; phylum Verrucomicrobiota; class Lentisphaeria; order Oligosphaerales; family PUNB01; genus PUNB01. The sequence goes on along the minus strand of PUNB01000032.1, from coordinate 19,781 downwards.
CCAATAAACGCATAGAACGGGAAGTGGCCGGCCGCTGGCTGCTGGAACACTTGCGGCGCGATTATCTGAACTCCACCTTGACCGCCACGGTGGTTGATCCGGCCGGACGCCAGCGGCTGGCGGAACTGGATTATTTTTTAGTGCGAGGTATTCTGCAGGGGGCGGAGAACTGTAAACCGGGAACTCGACTTTCTGTGCGGGTCACTGATGTGAATCCACGAAAAAAACGCATTGTGCTGAAAGCATGATTGAGGATAGGTTATTGTTGAACATGAGCAGATGGATGAATTGCGGCGGATTAACCTTGTCCGCTGTTTTCTTTGCTTTGCTCTGTTTGAGCATTTCCAGTTCAATGGAGGCTGTCGCCGATCCTGAGGCAGTTGTTGTCACCGAGCTGGAAACCGAGGAGGCGCTCTATCCCGGCAGTGAGGTCGGGCAGCGGATTACCGTCCAGGTGCCGGCCAGGCGGCAGCCGGAAGTGAAAGCGCCGCCGCGGCTGGAATTGGAAAACGCGCGTAAGGTTGATTTTTCCTCGCTGGATCCTCCCTGGCCGAGTTTTTATGAGGTCAAACAGGAGCGTCGGGAGATTGACGGGGAAGAATATTTTATTTGGCATTTTTACACTCGCCTGGCGATAACCGGAGCCGGCACTTTGTCCGGGAAAGGCAGTGTTGAAGTGTCGATGAAGGAGGATGACTGGCGCCGTCAGGCTGAACATGGGGTTTTCAATCATCACCCAGGGGATTGGCTTTTCCGTCGTCAGCGCGGGACGGAGCGGAAAGATTTTCATCTTCCGCCCCGGTTGATATCTTTGCGCCCGGGGCCCCCGGACCCGGGATTTTTTACGGGACTGACCGGTGAATGGCGAATAAAAGCTGAACTGGATCGTGTGGAGGCGCGTGCGGGGGAGACGGTTGAGTTAGTCATGCAGGCCCAAGGAAGAGGCGATCCTTACCGCTGGCGGCTTTTCAGACTGGGGTTGAACGGTTTTGAGGAGCTTGATGCAGAAGCCGAAGTAAAAAGAATAAGTCCGGAGAGAAGCCGAATAACAATTCGCTGGCGATTGCGTCCTACCGGGCAAGAAACGCGTTTTCCGGAACTGGTCTGGTATACCTTTGATTCGGCGGAGGAAACATATCGAGAACACCTTCTGGCGCCGGAGCTGACAGTTCTTCCGGCTGAGCCGGCGCCTCCCGAGGAAGCATTGGATGAAGAAAGACTGCGCAGTCTCAGGAAGCTGCATTATCTGCACACAGACTGGTCGGAAGGATTGAAAAGCCCTTGGTGGCGCCATGGTTTGACTATGACTGTTGTTTGTCTGTCGGCAGGCTTGGCGGCTCTCTTTCTGGCGGTGAAATTGAAACTCCGCCGTCAATGGCTGGAGGAATCAGGGGCGGCTGGATATCGCCGGGAACAGGCGTTGCAAAAGAAAAATAAACTTCTGCGTTCTTTGCGTTCCGCTGATTCTGAACAGCTCGCCCGGCGCTTGAAAGAAGAGGCGGTTCCTTGGCTCATAGACTTTATGGGACTGCCGCCCGGAACTACGGCTGATGAGCTGGCGCAACATTTGCAGACGACGGAACCAGAGCTGGCGGCCATGATTGAGGTGCTTGATCGGTATGAATACGAACCGGGGTTGAAATCAAGACTGGATAAGCGTCGGCTAATGACTGCATTGCGTCGGATCGGGCGGCTGGCGGTTTTTCCTCTGGTCGCGGTCTGCTTTATGTTTGTCTTCAGCGGTTTGTCTTCGGAAGCGGCGGCACTGTCAGCTGACAGTTCCCGGGAGGATTCCCGAGAGGCGATTTTTCAAGCCGGGATTGAGGCCTACAGCCAAGGTGATTACCGACAGGCGGATAATTTGTTTTCCCAGCTCGAAAGACCCGACCGAGTGAATCCGATACTGCTTTACAATCGAGCTAATTCTCTGTGGCTGTCGGGCGAGCAGTGGCAAGCATTGGCGCTCATGGAACGGGCTCGGCGGGCAAGTCCGCGTGATTACAGGATAAACGGGAACCTGGCTCTTTTTCGAGACCAGATGAATCTTCCGCCGGCTGTCGGTGAAGACTCGGGCCGGCTGGGGAAAGTTGTTCTCTGGCGAGATTGTCTGCGGCCGGATGAGTGGCTGCGTCTGGCGGCACTGTTCTTTGCTCTTTCGATGGTTATCTTATGGCTGGGGGAAAAGCGCGGCTGCGGCTGGAGCAGGAAAGGACTTTCGGCTATGGTTGTTCTCCCGCTTATTCCTTTACTGGCCTTGGGGAGCCAATTGCTCACGACCTATCGGCCGCTGAGCAGGGGAGCCATAGTTCAAGAAACCGTTTTAAGAGACGCTCCGTTCAGGTTTGCTGAGACCGGCATGACACCTCAGGGGGCGCAAAGAATAGTGGAAATCCGTGAACATCGAATGGGGTGGATGCGGATTCGCACAGATGGACGTGAGGGATGGATACCGGAAGACAGAGTGATACCTTTTTGGAGAGATAAACATTGAAGGGCGCGAGAACCTGAATTCTGATTGATTTGCATGTATGAACAGCGGAAAAAACAAACCGGCAGTGTTTCTTGATCGGGACGGCACAATAATTGAGGACCGAGGGCATTTGCGTTCTCCTGAGGAGGTGCGTTTCCTGCCTGGAGCCATAGATGCTTTACGCTCGCTGAGTCGCTCTTTTTCGCTCTTTATTGTCACTCATCAGGTTGGAGTGGCGCGCGGTTTTTTGAGTATGCCGGAAGTGGACAAGGTCAATCAGCATGTTGCTTCAATTCTACTGCGGTACGGAGTTGAGTTGACGGAAATATACGTCTGTCCGCACGAGCGCGCGGACAAATGTCGATGTTGTAAACCTTCCCCCTGGTTTCTGCAACGGGCGGCGGAAAAGTACGATCTGGATCTTGGCCGCAGCTATATGATTGGAGACCATCCGCACGATGTAACCACCGGACAGGCGGCGGGAGCGACTGGAATCTATGTTCTCAGCGGACATGGCCTGAAACATCGCGCTGAGCTGGGAATTGGCGAACGGATAGTGGCGGCCGGAATCGGAGATGCCGCGCGGATGATAGTCAATGAACAATTTCCTTCTGACGATGATAGTGAAGTGGAGGAAGCTGCTCGGATTCTGCGGCGGGGAGGACTGGCGGCTTTGCCGACGGAAACCGTTTACGGACTCGGAGCGAATGTTTATGATGAATCGGCGGCGGCGCGGGTTTTCTCGGTAAAAAAGAGGCCTAGATTTGATCCATTGATCGTTCATATTCCTGATATTTCATGGATGTCGCTACTGGTTACGGAAATACCGTTTCTGGCGAAAATTCTGGCTGAAGCTTTTTGGCCGGGGCCTTTGACCTTAGTTCTGCCGCGACGGCCGGAGATACCGGATCTGGCGGTGGCGGGACTGCCGACGGCGGCCGTAAGAGTGCCGGATCATGAAATGACGCGACGGGTTTTACGCCAGGCCGGCGTGCCGGCGGCGGCGCCAAGCGCCAATCGCTTTGGCGGTGTCAGTCCAACCACCGCCGCGCATGTCAGACAGGGACTGGGAGCGAAGGTGGATATGATTGTGGACGGCGGGCCGTGTCAGGTGGGGGTGGAGTCGACGATTATCGGTTTTCAGGAAGGTAAGCCGGTGCTACTGCGCCCCGGCGGGATACCCGTCGAGAGAATAGAAAAAACTACTGGAGTGCCGGTGATCAGGGAGTCCTCTCTGGACAATGTGGAAAACAACAGGGTTGTCAGTCCGGGAAGGCTGCTGCGTCATTATTCGCCAGCTAAACCGATGCGGTTATTTGCCGCCGCTGATGAAGTGCCGGTTCCACCACCGGGAGAGAACTGGTTTCTGCTGTTGAGACAGCCGCGGGAGGAGGGGACAGAGGACTATTTGCATGTGGAAGTCCTTTCCGCAACGGGGGATGAGCAGGAAATCGCCCGTCGGCTGTTCGCTGCTTTGCGGGAGGCTGAACAATCGTCGGCTGACTTGATTATGGCGGAAATCGGACCGGATCAAGGACTGGGGCTGGCTGTTAATGATCGCTTGAGAAGAGCCGCGGCGGAGGCGGAGAGCTGACAGTCTGTCAAAAAAATGGCTGCTCCGCGGAATCCGCGGGTAATTATGTTCGCGGGCGATGCCAATCTGGCGTGTAAGTTGATGAGGCAAAAAGCCCCCGGGAGTTTTTTTATTGATTCTTTTTTGATCAGTTTTGCTTTTTCTTTTATAATGATATATTATACTTACAACTTCGGTTATTCTTATCTCACAGAAACGGGCATAAAAAAAATTGGTAAAATTCAGGCGAGGTGACAATGAAAAAATTAATGACAAAATCATTCTTTATGTTGATTGCGGGTTTTATGCTGGTGGTAAGCAGCGGCTGTCGTCAGCCGCAGGCACGCTGGGACTGGACTACTCAGCACCCGCCTCGTGTGCGTCCGGAGCCTGAATTTGCTCAGGAGTTCGAGACTGACCCAGGAGAATTGGACGACTGGTCTCTGGAGGATTCGGCGCCTTGGGAGTCTTTGCAGGACGCTCCCGCATCTCTTCCCGGAGACCTCGAAGAGGTCGAAGGGCATCCGCTTTCAGAAATAATTGTTTATTTCGCTTTTGATCGCTCCGCTATCGGAGCCAGCGAAAGGCCGAAGCTGGAAGAGATGGCTGATTATTTACATGAAAACCAGGAATATCATTTGGTTATTGAGGGTCATTGCGATGAACGAGGCAGTGCCGAATATAACCGAGGCCTGGGTGAACGCCGGGCTTTGTCGGTCAAGGATTACCTGACTGATCTGGGGATCTCCGCTGAGCGTTTGAATACTGTCAGTTATGGTTTTGAGCGACCGGCCATTCCGAACGCCACCACCGAAGATCAGCACGCCCTGAATCGCCGCGCCCAGTTTATTGTCGGCTTGCCGCGCGATTAGGTGCCAGTGTGTCGCCCCGCGTAAGGTGAGTCAGCCTTTACGCAGGGTGTCTTGCATCTGTATCGATTACGGTAGACTTCCCGCCACCGGGCGCCTTGTGCGCCCGGAGCGATGTTCAACGGCTAATCGTCTCGCCCCGAACCCCAAACTTTCTTCATCTTTGCCCATCGATTTCCGTGCGAAAGATTTTAGAACCACGGATCTCGGTCAGTCTTGCCCGACTCGAAAGCGAATGGGAACCTGTGTCGTTCAGGGTGTATGTTTTCTGATTGCAATTTTTTGACTAGCGACTTGCAACTAGCGACGGAGCTCATGAAACAGCATGATCAGGGTTAAAAGTCGAATCCGGAAAATCGTTATCTCATAGGTCTTTCGCCTGCTCGCTGACATGTCACGCCGTAGTCCCGAGGGCGAAGGGGGAAGCTCGCTGCAACTGCCGCCAGAAGGCGTAACTCCGGCAGTTCCAATGTCTCAACAACGTGAAGTCTCACATAAGCCGCTCCTGAGCGCTGTCAGGTCAGCACCAGGACGGCTGAGAGTGAGAAGAAAGAGAAGAGGGTGCTTAGTACCACGGCGTTGCCGGCCAGTTTTTCATCGGCACCCATCTGTTCAGCCATAATGAAGCCGGTGACGGCGGTGGGGCAGGCCAGGAACAGCAGAGCCATACGGGTTTCTTCCGGAGTTAAGGAGAGCATTCGGGCGCCGAAAAACCCCAGCAGAGGAGTCAATCCCACTTTCAGTATGGAGGCAATGGCGGCGGGCAGCACTGCCTGACGATTTAAGCCGCCGCCGCAGAGGGAAGATCCTATGGCGAGCAACGCCAGCGGCAGCGCCATTTGGCTCAGCGGTTCCAGGGTGCGCAGAACCGCCACCGGAACTTGCCACTGCAGCCAGGCCACCGCCAGTCCAAGGAGACAGGCAATCAGCAGGGGGTTGGTGATTATTTTTTTTCCCAGACTGACTAAGGAAGGACGCCGATGCTTTTGATCGGAGCAGCCTGACAGGATAATGACCGATAGAATGTTGTAAAGCGGCACTGTGGGAGCCAGCACCAGCATGGCGGTTGTTTCCACACCGCCGTTGCCCATGCCGTTTCCATCCATGGTGTAAAGAATCACCGAAAGCCCGATGTAGGCTAAGTTGCCTCGTAAGCCGGCCTGTAGAAAAGCACCCTGTGAGGGGCGGCTCAGTTTCATGGTCTTGACTATAAGGAAGGCGATCGGCAGGACTAGAGCTGAAACGCCCAGAATGAGCCAGAAAATGCGCAGCGCCGGGCCTCCTTCCAGAGGCGAAGTGGCTATGCGGGAAAACAGCAGCGCCGGCAGGCCGATATAGAATGCCAGACGATTGAGTTTAGGAAAAAACTCGGCCGGCAGGAATTCCCAGGTTTTAAGCGCCGCCCCCAGCCCCAGGACCAAAAAGATCGGCAGTAGTGAAGTGATGATAATTTGGAACATTAAAAGGATTTCCTGATTTTGTCATTATTCGAGAAAGAAGGGAGTGTCTTCGTCGATTAGAATATGTCCTTTTTTGCGAGCGGTGTTGTCAGTTGAGGATTCAGCTTCAGGAGGAGCGGCCGTTTTTTTGTTCGGTGTTCCGTTTCCCGGTGTATGGCTGCTTTCTCCCTGTGGTTCGGGAGGGGGACTGGCTTTTTCGGTATCGGGTTTCTTTTTTTTGTTCTTGCCCGGATTCTTTTTGCTGGATTTTTTTACTGGTTTCTTGCCGTTTTTTTCGCTTTGGGCACAGCCTGCTTCCTGTTTTCCTCCCGGGACTGCTTTTTTTTGCGAGGATTGTTCCTGTGGATCTTCTTCTTGTATTTTCGGATTTTCCTCCGACATCGGCGCGGGGGCGGCTGAGCTTCCGCGTTTTATCTGGGAAAAGGAGGATATTTCCCGGCTGGATATCTTAAACCCGCGTGCGGTGGTGGAGCGCATTTCCACATTGTCCATCTCGATATCCTGAAAGTCTTCACTTCCCTTGCTTTTGTGCTTGAACTCAGCTCTCAGCACCACTCCCTGATTGGTGAAAACCGATTCAACTACACAGCCTTTGGGGATAGTGCGGTATTCGCGCTTGGTAATGTAGCGGTCGATTTTAAAGCGTTTGACATAATGTCTTTTAGTTTTTCGGTCTCGATAGATCATACTGTAAACCTGCTGGCGGTCAGCGATAAAAACGTGTTTTACCGCTCCGATATAAGTTTTAGTGGGCACCGGTATAACTTTGAAAGATCCGTCACTGCGCAGAAGAATCAAACGGTCGAATTCACTGCACAGCAGATATTCCTCGTTTTTATTGCTGTTGCGGACGTTTGAGCCGAGAAAATGGTTTTTCCGGTCATGTCCGACTTTGATGTTGCGGCGAGCGACTTTACGAGCGTCGACTTCTTCGAGATCGGTGATTTTCGTCTGCCTGGGGAATAATTTGCCGTACTTTTTCAATAGCGCCTTCAGGTAGTTGATGGTATGATCCGTCAAGTTGGCCAGGGCTTCTTCAGTTTCGCCGATTGCTTTTATTATGCGTTCGATTTCGGCCTGGTTCTGGTTGAGGTCAAAGCGGGAGATGCGTTTGATCTGTATCTGAAGCAGCTTCTCAATGTCCTCATCGGTGATTTCTCTTTTCAGCTGTTTACGGAAAGGCTCCAGTCCCCGCCGAACTTCGGAGATGACTTTAGGATAGGTTTCAGATTCTTCGATTCTTTTATATATTCGGTTCTCAATAAAAATTCTCGCCAAGGTTTTGTCATGGAAGCGGTCATGCAGCTTGTCCAGTTCAATCTGCAGCTCCCGTTGGAGATATTCCAGCAGCTTGTCGGTGATGTGCCGGAGAATGTCATTGACACCCATCTGAACCGGCTGATTGTTGTTTATGACGATGATCTGGGAACCTATGTTCAGCTCGCAATCCGTGTAGGCGTAAAGCTGTCGTCGGGTTTCTTCGGCATGGACACCGCGCGGCAGGTTGATTTCAATTTCCACGTTTTCAGCGGTGAAATCATGTATGGAAGAGATTTTTATTTTTCCCTTGCGGGCGGCGTCTTCAATAGAAGAAATGAGGCTTTCAGTGGAAGTTGTGTAGGGGATTTCCCGAATTGTCAGGGTTTTGTCGTTTTTCTTTTCGATAACGGCCCGGACTTTGACGCGCCCGTAGCCGTCCTCGTAATCGCTGACATCAATGGTTCCTCGGGTGGGGAAATCGGGATAGATGTTGACTGATCCGCCTTTTAAGATTTTTATCTGCGCTTTCAACAGTTCGTTGAAGTTATGCGGAAGAATACGGGTGCGCATGCCGACGGCGATACCGTCGGCGCCGAGCAGAAGCAGGGAGGGGATTTTCGCGGGCAGAGTGACCGGCTCTCGATTGCGTCCGTCATAGGAATCGACAAACTCGGTTATTTCCGGGTTGAACATTACTTCTCGAGCCAGTTCAGTCAGTCGACATTCAATGTAACGGGGAGCGGAAGCGTCATCGCCGGTGAAGATGTTGCCGAAGTTGCCCTGGGGGTCGATAAAATATTTTTTGTTTGCCAGCACGATCAAAGCATCACCGATGGAGGCGTCGCCGTGGGGATGATACTGCATGGTATGGCCGATGACGTTGGCCACTTTATGGTAGCGTCCGTCGTCGATTTGATGCAGTGAATGAAGAATCCGTCTCTGGACGGGTTTGAGGCCGTCATCGATGTGCGGAATGGCTCTTTCTTTTATCGAATACGAAGCGTATTCGATAAAGTTTCCACTCATCATTTCCTGAAGCGGGTCGTCTTGGCAACCGTTGAAGGGGAATTCTGTGGTTTCCCGGACATCGTTTTCAGCGGCTTGCGGGTTGTGATTTTCCGGCTCGGAGGGGGAGGTGTCCTGTTCGATCATACCAGTCGCTCCATAATATAATCCCGTCTTTCCGGAGTGTTGCGGCCCATGAAGAAGTTCAACAGCATCGGCACATGATGCATATTGTCGACAGTCACGGGACGCAGTCTGATGTCCGGACCGATGAACTGACCGAATTCGCTGGGCGAGATTTCCCCCAGTCCCTTAAAACGGGTGACCTCACAGTTGCCGCCCAGTTTCGATACAGCATTTTGCCGTTCCCGCTGGTCGTAGCAGTAAATGGTCTCTTTTTTATTGCGCACCCTGAACAGAGGAGTTTCCAGAATGTAGACATGTTCGCTGAGAACCAGCTGTTCAAAGAAGGTCAGGAAAAAGGTTATCAGCAGATTGCGGATGTGCAGACCGTCGACATCGGCATCGGTGGCCAGGATGATTTTTTCGTAGCGCAGATTCTCCATGCTCTCCTCAACTCCGATCGAACGCATAACGAAATAAAGTTCTTCATTTTTATAGACTGTTTCCTGGCGGTGCCCAAAACAGTTTAAAGGTTTGCCTTTGAGACAGAAGATGGCCTGGGTATCGACATCCCTGCAGCTGATCATTGAGCCCGCCGCGGACTGTCCTTCGGTCAGGAACAGCATTGAGCGAGCTCCTTTTTCAGTGGCATCGTTGAGGTGGTACTTGCAATCCCGCAGTTTCGGTATTTTCAGCATTCCCTTGCGGGCTTTGTCACGGGCCTGTTTCTGAACGCTCTGAATGTCACGGCGCAGTTTTTCATTCTGCTGGATTTTCTCAAACAGTTTTTCCGCCACTTCCTTATTCTGGTATAGGTAAGTGGTGACTGCATCTTTGACGGTGTTGACGATTTCAGGACGGATTTCGTTGCTGCCGAGTTTGTTTTTAGTCTGCGATTCGAAGACCGGATCCTGCAGTTTAATGGCGATGGTTCCAACCACCCCGTTGCGAACGTCGTTGCCGTCGATGCTTTTACCGGCGAATTCGTTGACTCCCTTAAGAATGCCTTCGCGGAAGGCGGACTGATGTGTCCCTCCGTCTTTGGTGAACTGGCCGTTGACGAAAGAATAGTAGGTTTCGCCGTAACTGGCAGTATGGCAGAAAGCGAATTCCAGAAACTGGTTTTTCTGGTAAATGATCGGGTAAACTTTTTCCTGATCGACTTTGTCTTCAAGCAGGTCGAGGAGGCCGTTGCGGGAATAGAATTTTTCGCCGTTGAAATAAAGTGAAAGTCCGCTGTTGAGACAGGCGTAATTCCGCAGTCTTCTGCGAATATGTTTTTCATCAAAATGAAAGTCTGGAAAAAATTGGCGGGAGGGCAGGAACTCTATTTCGGTACCGTCGTTTTCGCTGGTCTCTCCTTCTTCTTCCTTTTGGAGCACCCCTTCCTGGAAGAATGCCAGTTTGCAGGTCCCCTGACGGACTGATTTGACGGAGAATTCTTCTGAAAGAGCGTTGACCGCTTTAGTGCCGACTCCATTAAGCCCGACCGAGAATTGGAAAACTTCGTCGTTGTACTTGGCTCCGGTGTTTATCTCGGAGACGCATTCCACCACTTTCCCCAAAGGTATACCGCGACCGAAGTCCCGGACCCGCACTCGTCCTTCTTCATTGACCGACACGTCAATGCGCCGTCCCGCCCCCATAATGAATTCATCGACACTGTTGTCTATTGTTTCCTTCAGCAGTACGTATATACCGTCATCCGGATTTGAACCGTCGCCGAGACGACCTATATACATGCCGGGGCGAGTGCGGATATGCTCAAGAGAAGATAGTGTTTTTACTTTGCTTTCGTCGTATTTGTGATGGCTGCTTTGGTTCATATCCGCTGGTTTTAGAAAAAATCGTCCTCTTCTTCTTCTATATCTTCCTCATCGACATCAAGCGGGTCTTTGTCGGCCACTTCTTGATCATCCAATTCATCATCGAATGTGTCGCTAAGATTCATCATTGCAGCGCCGGTAATGACGGCACCGCATTCTGGGCACATTCCGCCTTCGTCATCGACATCGCGAATCATTACTCGACATTCACAATAAGGGCACAACATTGTATCCATAAATAATTCTCCTGCTGTTAATGGGGTTCGCTTGACAAGCCATGCATTTTGCGACTTAAGGTTAATTCAGAAAGCAGGCTTTGTCAAACTTGCAGAGACAACAGAAATTCAGCATTGTTCTGAGTTTTTTTCAATTTTTTGATCAACATTTCCATGGATTCAACCGGCGGCACTCCGCTCATGGCTCGTCGCAGCTGCCAGACTTTTTCCAGTTCATCCGGATGCATCATAAGCTCTTCCCGACGAGTGCCGCTGCGCTCCATATTGATTGCCGGAAAAATTCTTTTATCGACCATGTGCCGGTCGAGGTGCAGTTCCATGTTGCCGGTGCCTTTGAATTCTTCAAAGATAACTTCATCCATGCGGCTGCCGGTCTCCACCAAGGCGGTGGCGATAATCGTCAGACTGCCGCCTTCTTCGACATTTCTGGCGGCGCCGAAAAATCTTTTCGGTTTGTGCAGAGCGTTGGCATCGACTCCTCCCGAGAGGATGCGTCCGCTGTGCGGTTCCACGGCGTTATAGGCACGCGCCAAACGAGTGATGCTGTCCAGCAGAATGACCACATGGCGTCCGTGTTCAACTTGCCGTTTGGCTTTTTCGCTGACCATTTCAGCCACCTGCACATGTCTTTCCGGGCGCTCATCAAAGGTGGAATGCACCACTTCTCCGTCGACCATGCGCATCATTTCGGTAACTTCTTCCGGCCGTTCATCGATCAGCAGAACCATGAGGAAAACGTCTTTATTATTGGTGGTTATGCTGTTGGCCACTTTCTGCAGCAATACGGTTTTCCCGGTTCGCGGCGCCGCCACGATCAATCCCCGCTGTCCTCTTCCAAAGGGGGTGACCAAGTCCATCACCCGCATTTCAATTTCTTCCGGTTTGGTTTCCATCATCAGTCGCTGATTCGGGAAAAGCGGGGTAAGGTTTTCAAAAGGCACTCTTTTGCGTTTTTCCTCCGGCGGTTCGCCGTTGATCGATTCGACCTTGATCATGGCGAAGAATCTTTCTTTCTCGCGCGGCTGCCGGATCTGTCCGCTGACCTCATCGCCCGTACGCAGTGAAAAGCGACGGATTTGCGATGGACTCATGTATATATCTTCGGGACATGGGATATAGCTGTAGTCAGCACTGCGCAGAAAACCGAATCCGTCCGGCAGCACTTCCACCACGCCGCCGCCGAATAAGAGGCCGCTCTTTTCCGTGTTGGTTTTGAGGATGTCAAAGATCAGGTCATGTTTGTCCAGTGATCCGACACCTTCAATATTCATCTCCAGCGCCATTTCGGTCAGCTTCGCCATGGGCATTGCCTGCAGCTGGCGCAGGTCCATGTTGTGAGCCGGGAAGTCGCGCTTGAGGCCGCCGCCGGAATGGCCGCTGTCGGATTGCTGCTGTCTTTCGTTCCGTCGGCCGCCGTCGGTTTTATGCTGGCGATGTTTTCCTTCGCCTTGGCCGCGATTGTCATCACGGCTTGAATGGCGCTGGGAATAAGAGGGTTTTCTTTTGAATTTATTATCTTCGTTCATCGAGTGATATTTCTCCGTATTTTATATTCGATTTCATTATAAAGTATTTGACATTGTTTCAGCAGATTATCCCGACTGCCTTGGTTGATGATCACGTAGTCCGACGATGCGGCTTTGGCGGCCGTGCTCCAGTGATGTTTCAATCGCTGGCTGATTTCAGCCTCCGTCCAGCCGCGGGCCAGTAATCGGTTTTTTTGGATTTTCGGCGAACACCACACACAGATGCTTTTGTACATATCCTCCTGCCAGCCTGTTTCAAAGAGCAGGGGGACGGCGCACCACAGGTTGCCGGAGAGTGTTTTTTCTAAAGAAATAATATTTTTTTTTACGAATGGATGAACTATTTGATTAAGCCAGTGTAACTCTTCCGGCCGCTGAAAGACAATTTTGGCTAAAGCTGAGCGATCAATCTCCCCATTAACGGTGAGAATTTTTTCACCCCAGCGTTGCTGAATAAGACTGTGGACAGGAGAGCCGGGTTGATACGCCTGGTGCGCCAGCTTGTCGGCTTCCGCTGTCGGAGCACCCAGTTCAGCGAAACAATTTAAAGCTGTACTTTTGCCGGCGCCAATGCTGCCGGTTATTGCAATTATGGCCATTTTTCTTTTTGGAAAGTTGCTCAGGTTGGATAATGTTCACAACGCGGCGGCAACAGCATGAAGAGCTGAAAAGGGTATAAACCGGCTTCCGTTTAGGAATCCGGACAGATCGGGTTAGGGGTACAGGGTTAAGAAATGACGGTTGCCATTTTCGACTGGTCAAGTAAGCACCTGAACTGAATCAGGAAAGAACCAAAGAACCATACAATAATCTGTTCTGGAGCTATGTCAAGCACTTGCCACATGATAAGTTGCTGAATTCGTAAAATTGGCGAAAAGTTTATTCAACTGTGAATTCCCGGAGTTTGTCGACCACGTCAAATGGCACTGAGGCAACCACTTCCAGGCCTTGATCAAGAGCTTCCTGGCGGTTGATTTCGCAATGTCGATGCAGCATGGCCATGATTTCATAGCGAGAATACGGAATGTGCAGTTTAAGAGAAGTCATATCTTCGCTCATTTCCTCTATAAGGCGTTGTTTCAATTCTTCCAAGCCTTGGCCGTCGACGGCTGAAACAAAAAGTGGAGAATCAAGTTTACGCCTCAATCTGGGAATCAGGTGCTCATCTTCAAGAAGGTCAATTTTATTAAAAACGGTGATCATTCTCTTCTGGTGCGCGCCCAGCTCTTTAAGCACCTCGAGAGTCGTTTGATGGTGCTGCTCTCTGTAAGGGGTGTTTATATCAATGACTTCAATAATGAAATCGGCCAGGATAGCCTCTTCCAGAGTGGCCTTGAAAGCGTCGACCAGCAGGTGCGGCAGTTTTCTGATAAAACCTACGGTGTCGGAGATCAGCAGTTTCTGGCGGTTCGGCAGTTCCAGACAGCGGGTGGTCGGGTCAAGAGTCGCAAAAAGTTTGTCTTCTATAAACACTTCAGAACCGGTAAGCAGATTAAGAAGAGATGACTTGCCGGCGTTGGTATAGCCGACAATGGCGCAGTTGGGTAAAGGCCGTTTCAGTCTTTTTTTGCGCTGCTCCTCTCTTTTTCTGCCTACTTCTTTCAGCTGTTTTCGCAGGTTTTTGATCCGCTGTTGAACCAGCCGGGCGTCAATCTCCAGCTGCTGTTCTCCCTCTCCCCGCATGCCCATGCCGCCTTTCATGCCTCTTTGTCGCGACAAATGGGTCCACCGCCGTTTCAGGCGTGGAAGCTCATAAGTGGCTCTGGCCAAAGCAACTTGCAATTCCGCTTCCTTGGTGCTGGCACGCTGGGCGAAAATATCGAGTATTATCTCCTGGCGGTCGATTACGGTGAGATTGCTCAGCTGTTCCCAGTTTCGCTGCTGAGCTGGAGAAAGGGGGTCGTCGAAAACTATTGCTTCGGCCTCGGCATCGGCTGCAAGGCGGCAGATTTCGCGGGCTTTGCCGGTGCCGATCAGATACCGGGGCTGCGGGCGACTCTGTTTGATGGATATTCGGCCTGTCTCTTTGATGTCAATGTTTTGCAGCAGCTCCGCCAGTTCGTCCAGCATGTGATCCACGGGTTCATCGTTTCGGTCGCGGTCAGCCGGTTCGATTCCCACTAAAAAGGCACGCTGCAGTTTCCGGGGGTCTTCTCTGACTGTCTGAAGGTTTTTCTCGGACAATAATATTAGTCTCTCTTAAAGTGTTTTTGTTTTTGGGCGTTCTCGCCGGAATGGCTACTTAGGAGAGTTTTGTGCGCTTTGTTCCACGGCGTTTTCATCCGCCGCCAAATGAACTTCACTCAAATTGCCGTTTTCATCCTGTTGCTTGATACTTTCAATTTTTCTGAAAGGTATGCGCAGGCACTGAGGTTTGGCATAACGGTCCTTGGTAGCAGTTTCCACAACCACCAGCTGCGGCATTACTTCTATTATGCAATTGGCAACGATTTCAACTCCTGCGTAGCTTATACGTAAGGGACGAACCATTTGATTGTTTTTTTGAAGTTTATTGAGGTCGTAAAAAAAGTCGTAATACAGATGTTCTTTGCTTATTTTGTCGTCGGTATGTCTGTCGTTCTCGGCTGAAGCAGCGGTGGACTCACTTTCGGTTTGCGGCTTTTCGCCGGGGGCGGAACTGCTCCCATTTCTTCGACCCGGTGAACGATGTTTGGTTTCCGGAGGCGGTATCTTGCGCTGTCGTTTTTCCGCCTCGGCTGCTTTCTGGAGCTTCCGAGCCTCTCTGCGTTGACGTCTGAGGATGCCGGGCAGTAAGATAGAGAGAACCACTGCATAAAGCACAGGAATCAACAGGCTGATGGCAAAATGGATGATTTTTGAGGACTGCATTCGGGCGGCCATTGACGCTGCCCAGAAGGCGCATGTCAGCCAAAGTCCCGCCAGGATAATAAAGAATGCATCGAAAACCAGACTGTAAGACAGTTCCAGTTTGTCAGAAAGCTGATCGATGAAAGGCTCAAAAAACGTAAGAAAGTTTTCCAGGATATGCATGGTTGTTAACCGTCCTTTGGTTGAATCGTCGGCTGCCGCCTATGTCCGTTGAAAAATAAGTTTTTTATAATATAGCCGCTTAATGTAAGCAGCACAATCGCCGCCAGCGGCCATACGGCGTTAGCGATACCGTTATCCCCGTCAGTCTGCAGATGCGTGGTGTTGTAGACGGCGGAAGTATAAACAAAGCCTTTAACACTTAACCCGACTATGCTGCTGAGAATGAATATCGACAGTTCTTTTCTTAAAAGTCCCGAGCTGTAGTTGATAGCCGAATGAGGGAATCCAGGAAATATTCTCAAAATGCATAGGGGCAGAAAGCCTGAATGCCGCTGTAGTATACTGAATAAATACGACTGGTTCAGGGAGCGTGTCCAGTCACTGGAAAGAAACTGAGCCAGGAAAAAGGCCGCCACGCCTCCAGTCACACCGCCGATCACACTTATCAATGTGGCTGTTGCCGGGGGATAAAAGGCGCCGGCTCCAAGGATGAACAAAGTTCCCGGCAGCGCTAAGGCGTAAAAAATCAGCATCAGGCCAATCAGTGTTATCGGCATCCACCAATTTTGCGAAGCCGCTTCCAGTTTTTGAATCCACGGTTCCAGACTGAAAAAACCTAGCTGGGTCGTTATCAGTCCCAAAAGGAAAATCGCAATCAGAAGGGTTGTTTTCCAGGGAATCCTGGAATTAATATCTTTTACTCCGAAGAGTGGCAAATTTAAATACCTTTCCTATATTATAGTTAGTCCCCATGCGAAAAGGTATCGCACCCATGCACATCGTTTGTTTCGGATGAGCTTTCGCACTAAATCAAATCGAATGTCACAACAAGATAATTATTAAAAGACAATTTTCCAGTCAATAAAATTGTTGCCTGTTGTTTAATTCTGTATATAAACTAAAAAAGACCAAATAAAATGGCCAGACGCACTTTAACAACTACCTGGAGAAATATCGAAAGATTGATTGAGCAGCACAGGAAGCGCTGCGACAATGACAAACTGGAAGAATTGAACAGGCTGCTTGAAAGGGTTAACAAATCGAGCGTGGTTTCCGCTTTGGCCACTTTGTTTATAAATCCGTATCACGGGATGGAGGAAGCTCAACTGCGTTTTGCCCCGGTGCCGCTGCCGGATATTCCCCAAAAAGGCGAGAAAGCCAGATTTTCTCCAGAAGAGAATATTTTATACGTGAACGTTCTTGAAGTGTTGAATTTTCGTCAAGAGTGTCAAGAGTCCCGGGATAATTTAACCTCCCCTGCAATGCGAAAGAGTTTTCATCACTATCGCTACCACGCCTTTCTTGCCGAGTTGAGCAAACTGCCTAATCAGCTGCTGTTTTTTCTTCTTATCCTCGAAGAGGTGGCCAATGTTCTCAATGTCGCCAGCGCCGATAAACGAAAAGTCGGCGGAGAAGAAGAGAATTCTGAAGCCCGCGACTACCTGCAGTTGCTGTGGGGGTTCAAGGAACTGGAAAATTTCATGCGTCAGCATAAAGGGATTGATCTGCGTTCGGAGTACTCCTTGCTGTGGCAGGAGTCAAACTGGTTCGTCGGACGGTGAGTTCACTCTTTAACCGCTGTCTTCTTCCGAGTCGGCGCCGTGTAAAACAACTGACCGATAATTCCCGCCAAAGTCAGGGCGAAAACCGCACCGACAGCAGGCAGAAACATTTCCCCCAGCACTTCCCGGTCAATAAAATACTCTGTCACAGGTCGATAGCCGAGCAGATAAAAAAGCGATGAGACCAAGGCCGCGGCACCGGTATTGGCTGTGGCCAGAATAATGATTATTTTCTGAGCCAGCAGCGCGGCTATGCCGCCGCCAGCTCCGATGGCGGCGGTGAACAGCAGATGCAGCACCTGTCTGTCCGCTGGTAAAGCGGCGTGGGCCACCGTTCCGGCGAAAATCCCCCCTATCATGAAGATGCCGACAAAATAAAGCCGACTGAAGAGCAGGGCGCCAAGCACGGCGCCAATTATTCCCGCCACCGCGGCGGCTAAAGGGCTGGGGCTGATAAATTCGCCAGTCAATCCCGCTCCGATAATGGCGCCGACACCCACACCCCATATCGGCAGCAGCACTTTAAAAGCGCAATATCCGAAAAAGCAGTTGACTATCCCGAACAAGGCGAGTGAAATTATGATAATCGCTTCCTGCATTAATCACCTGGAGGTGCTTTTTTTTTTCTGATTCGCGAGACTTAATCATCAGGAGAATCTTCTTCTTCGGCGGAAACCTTGATTAATTCTACCTCCACCTCAGCCGGATGCAGGTATTCCACGCTTACGTGGTCTCGGGCCAGCCATACCTTAACCGGCAGGAGGCGCTTTCCAGACTCCAGCTTAGATATGTCGACGAAGGGTTTTATCTCGTCGGAATCGATTCCCGTAAGTTTGTCGCGGGGGCCTCGCAGCACCAATGATATGTCCGGGACTGGTGAAACCACCTGGAATTCTGTTTCCATGTCTGAGAGGATATTTACCGGCAGCCGGGTAAAAGAGCGCAAGCCGGTGTCGCGGGTGATTTCGTATTTTATATCAATCCTATCCGGTTCGACCGTGACTTTTGGCGGCAATGCCAGCGACACACCTTGTTCCTGGAAGTCTTGAGTGACGGTCTCATCCAGGCTGACGGGTTCGGTATAAACGCGCTCTATATCTCTTAGTTCCTGGGATGGCCCAAACAGCCGCACTCGGGCGGGATCCGGTGTCCGTCCCCGAACCCTGTAACCGGGCGGCGGCGAGCCGGTCTCCCGTACTTCCACCGGAACTCTTTTTTCTTCTTTTCGGTCCATTCGCAAAGAGACACTGGAAGGGCTGACTTCTTCTACCTGTACCCCGGATGGGGTTTGTACGGCCCCCTTGGGAATGGGCAGCTGGTATTCTGATACACCTGTCTCGAACGCCGGCAAGCTGAGTTCAATATTGATATCTTCAGGAGATAATCTGTCGAGAGTGCTTTGGCTTCCTCGCAGCCCTACCTGAATGTTCAGCTGCTCAGGTTCAATCCACATTTCGGTTTGGTCATAGTTCAAAGAAATCGGGACTGTCAATACAGTGGTTTCCCGTTTCACTTGTTGACTGATAAAGAACCAAATAAGCGCTCCGAGCAGCAAAGCGAAAATCTTATGTGAGAAATCCTCTGTCGCAAAACGTACAATGTTCCTTTTTATGTTCATTGCGGTCAGCTCTCTGTCGAATTCTTTTCTTTGCCGAGATTAATCTCCGCGGTTTCCGAGTCGTTCTTGGCGCTTTCCGCCATTATTTGAAAGTGCTTGCTTAGATTGCCTTCGTTTTTAGGCGGGTTCCGCACCAGGTGGGTACGCAGATGGCGTTCAAGCCTTTCCCGGTTCAGACCTCGTATCAAGCGTCCTTTGAAGGCCAGGCTGACGGCTCCGGTTTCTTCAGAAACAACTAAGACGACGGCATCGGTTTCTTCACTTAATCCCACCGCCGCCCGATGTCGAGTGCCTAGGTTCTTGGAGAAATCCGGGTCTTCGGTCAAAGGAAAAATGCATCCCGCAGCGATAATCCTGCCGCCTTTGATTAGAACTCCGCCGTCATGCAAGGGGGTGTTCGGGAAAAAGAATGTGGTCAGCAGCGACTGCGAAAGCGGCGCCTGAATTAAAGTGCCGGATTCAGCGATGCCGCGCATGCCGATATCCCGTTCAATTGCGATCAGAGCGCCGATGCGGTAGCTGGCAAGAAACATGATGCTGTTGATTATGATATCAATTCTTTGCTGACGTTCCCGGGAATTATTGCGAAATCGATGTTGAGTGGAGCCGATCTCGGAGAAAAAGCGACGCAGTTCAGGCTGGAAAATGATCAGTACGCCTAAAGCCATGGCGGCAACCATCTTGTTCAAAAGCCATTCAATGACTTCCAGCTGTAAAAAAAAGGCTAAAGCGTAGAGAGTGATAAGCACGGCCACAAAACCGAACAGAATGGGAGCGCTGCGGGTGCCGCGCAGAAATAAAGTCACCAGATAAATCAGCGCCCCCAGTATGAAAATCTCCAGCACGGCGCTGGCTAAAAATGTAATGGATTGTATAGACAAAGCAGTCATCACATATACACGCCCCGGTGGGTGTTCCTGTTCAGTCGCGCGTCAGTCAGCCTGACAGTCGCGATCATATTTTTCGAGAATCGCTTTTTCTGTATGATGTTCATAGGCGCCATGGTCTTTCCCCAAAGCTTCTTCTATGTTTTCATCAAGTGACGGCAGTTGTTCCACCGAGACCAAGGGCATATTCTCACATTGCGGGAAAATGACAGTTTTGCCGGGAAAATGTCCTTCGGCCACTCCCTGAAGTCCCTTCTTTAAACTCCTCATGCCGCCTAAAGCGGCCAAAGCAGTGACCGGCCTGAGCTGACCGGTTTCCACAAGATTCAAAGTGTGCCGCAGATGGTGGGTTCG
>PUNB01000191.1 GCA_003552565.1 Lentisphaerota bacterium | reverse complement strand
GGCGGCCGCCGGGGAAGCGGAATGGCGGCGGCAGGCGGGAAATTTAATTCAATTGGCGCTGCAGCCGGATGATATTCAGAGGAAAATTGATCTATACCAGTTTTTGCGCCATGTCGGAGAAGAAGATCAGGCGGAAGAGACCTTGCGGAAGCTGGAAGAAACATATTCAAATGACCGGAGAGTGCTGTCTTTGAAATTCAATTTGGCTTTTTTCGAGGAAGACTATCAGCGGGCCAGGGAGATCGCTGAAGAAGCCGCGGCTCTGCCGGAGGGTGAACGATGGAGCGAGAAACTCAAAGCTCGCGTTGATCTGGCCGAAGATGATTATTCTGAAGCGTATTTCCGCCTGCGGCGCATTGATGATGAAGGCAGAGCTGACTCTGAGACACTTTACCTGATGGCGCAGGCGCAAATTCAGCAAGGCTCTCTCAGCGATGCTCAGGCATCTCTAGAGCGGGCGTTACAGCGGCGACCGGAAGATTTCGGCGCTGTACGGCAGTTGATTGATGTAGCCGCCACTCGCGGATTGCGTCGTCAGGCAATGAGTTATATGCAGCATGCGTTGCGGCTGGCGCCGAACGACAGTCAGTTGATTCAGGAATTCCTCCATCGTCTGGAACAATTCGAGGGCGGGGGGGAACAGGCTTTGGAAATGCGTTTGCGGTTAGCTCAGAATCAGCCGGACGACTGGAGCAATCAGCTGCGGATAGCCGAGCTGTATTTACAGCAGGGACGTTTTGAAGAGGCGGAACTGCAGCTGCAGCGTCTGCGCCGGATAAGGCCGCAGGACGCGGATGTTGTGTTCCTCGCCGCTCGTCTGCGGGCATTGACCGGAGAACCGGGTGCGGGTAAACAGAAGCTGGAATCTTTCATGCAGGCTCAAGGTGATCATCTCGGGGTTCAGGCCTGGATCCGTTACGCTGATTTTCTGATTAATGTAGGCGCCGGTCAAGATGAAGTTATGGAGGCGATTGAACGCGGCCAAAAGCTGGAGGAGCCGGAAAATCCGGCGGCCACGGCTTATCTTGCCGATTTGCGCTTGCGACAAGGACATCCAGGAGAAGCGTTGAGTATCTATTCCGACTTGCATGAAAACACCGGTGCCCCCCGCTGGCTGCTTTCAATGGCGGAGGCGCAGCTGGAATTGGGTGAGGTGCGGGAAGCCCGTAACCGTGTCGAGACGTTTTTGCGGAACCAAGGTATGAGCGCCCAGGCCGGATTGCTGCTGGCGCGGACTCAGTGGGCGAACGACGAGCCTGAAGAAGCTTTGGAAACGCTGGATGAAGTGAGCGATAAATTCCCCGGTTTCGCCCAGACTTATCTGTGGCGGGCCCAGCTGTGGCTGCAAAACCCGCATTTGGCAGGCAGTGATGACTCCGTGACGGATGAATTGCGCATGGCTTTACAGGCCGAGCCTGAGTATTCCCAGGCCCGACGGCTGCTGGCAATGCGGCTGCGGCAGAAGGGGGAGCTGGAAGAGGCCGAGGAACATTTTGCCCGGTTGATTGAAGAGCAGCCGTGGAATAATGAGCATTATGACAATTTAGCGCGGATTTATCTGGAGCGGGAGGATTACAGTCAGCTGCGGGATCATTTGGAACGCTGGGAGGAAATGGCCGCGGAGCCGCACAGTCAGGCGGCTCTGCTGGCGGTTCTGTGGCGGGCCCGAATGGCTCGGGAACAGGGCGAAGTTGAACAGGCGCTGGAATATTTCACTGATATTTCCGGGAAAGTCCCCGGTGACGCGGGAGTCCTGATTGAATATATGAACTTTCTCTTGTCTCTGGAACAATACGAGGAAGCGGTCCAGCTTTACCAGCAAGCCTCCGAGCAAGTTCAGAGGCATCCATCCATGAATCTGACTTACGCTCGCGCTTCGGCCGCATTGGATAAAATGGATGATGCTATGATGAGTTTTATTGAGGCTTTCGTGGTCATGGAGGGACAGCTCAATCAGCAATTGCAAATAATGGAAGAAGCTCGTCGGGTTGTTCCTCGGGATAACCATCAGGACTTGTATTCCATGGCCGAACCTTATGACCAGCATAATCTGATGGACTTCTTTATTGCCATGGACGCATTTGATCGCGGAGATTTTCAGGATTCGCTCACCCGGCTGGAGTCGCTGCGTCGGCAATATGACGCGGATAATCCCCTATACTTGCGCACATTGCTGCTTTTGTCAGCGGTTTTGGGCGAGGATGGGCGTTCTGATCGGGCCGTTGAAGTGCTTGAGGAAGCTCGGGAGATCGAACCGAACAATCCGATTGTACTGAACAACCTTGCTTATAAAATGGCCAAATTGGGGGAGACGCCATTTCAAGCCGTTGAATTGGCCGAGCAAGCTTTGGAAAATGTTGCCAGAACGGAAGAACTAGCCGAACTTCGGGCCAATATTCTCGATACTTTAGGCTACACTCAGTACAAAGCCGATCTGCTTTCTTATGCGGTGACCAGCCTGGAACGTTCTCTGCGGCTGAAACAACTGCCGAGTGCCTATTTGAACCTGGGCAAGGTGTATATACAGCAGCAGCGGTTGAACGAAGCCCAGGAGGCTTTGGAAAACGCGCGGCGGAGAGCCGCGGAAGAAGACGAATTGGATCTGGTGGATGAGGCGGAGGCACTGCTCAATGATATTGATGAAATGATGGCCGCTCAAGCGGAGTGATGGGATGACCGAATAACTTTGTCCAGAGCTTGAATCCATTAAGTGTTGAACGGCGAACCCTGATATGCGGTGTCCCACACAAGCCCCGTCTCTGATGCAATGCGCCGGATAGACCGAGGCGGAAGCACCGGTGGACGATTGGGATGCGCTTTATTCGTAATCCGTTCTCGTCCCCGCTATCGTCAACCCTTAAGCGGGCTTTTTTGCCGGGCGGTTTTTTCGTTTTAATTCCGCCAGCCGATTAACCTGCAAAGCGAATGACTCAATCCTGGTTTCAATAATCTGGGGAAACGGGTTGCCGTCAGATTCGATTGATAAAAACGGCAGTTTTTCCAGTTCCTTGAATTCTTCCGGCAGTTCGCGGCCGGTTACCTGTTCTTTATTGGCCACGGTCGATTCTTGTTTGAGTATGGCTTCAGTGACCCTGGTCGGCATACAGCCGAAAGGACCCACCGATAAAACTCCGTCAGTGTGATCTATGATGTCCTTGAAATAACCGCCGACTCCCAGAACCGTTTCCCCGCCGCTCAACTGGTAGTCGACGAACCTGCCGCCGTAATTTAAGGTGGTTTTGACATCCAGTATTTCCGGGTGATAAAGTTCTGAAGTCGCCATAATCTTTTTAATCCGGCGTTCCAGATGGTTTTGAATAAGTTGTTTGGCTCGGAATTCCAGCTTGTCCCGCACGGTTTTCAAGGATTCCTGCGGGTCGCGGGCGACGACAAAGTCTATGTAGTGCAGCCATTCCAAGGTGGGCGCCCGCTTGACGATGATGTCGTGACGGGCCAGCAGTTCCAGCAGATTCTGACAGGAAAACTCGTCCCGTCGCACATAAATCTCTCCGGTTAACATTACCGATTTTGCGTCGCTTAACGGATATCGAAGAGGAATGTCGCGCAAATTCCGCGCCGACCTGCGCAATTGCCGATAAAAGCCATTGCCCCCGCGGCTCAAGGATTCGAGTATTTTACACCATTCTTCTTCCACCCGCCCCATTGCCTGTTCTCGATTACAGGCGATGACAAACAAGGTGTTGCGAACATCATCGAAGATATCGGCGGCTATGACACCACGCAGTATATTGAGCATCTGTCTGGCGCTGAGGCCGCCGTAGCTGTTTTCACTGCTTAGAGTGAGGAGAGAAACATTGGGAATCTGATGTTTGCGAATCAGTTGATTGAGGAAAACAGAGTATTGGGGGAAACGACAGTTGCCGCCGCAGGTCGGCATAAAGTAAAGCAGAAATTCATCCTTCCGTCGTTGATCGTTTTCCAGATATTCAAGCAAGCTGCCGGTGGTTAGAAGCAGAGGCAGGCATTCTTTGCAGGAGCATTGACCGCGGCCCCGCATCAGAGTGTCGAATCCGGGCACCGGCGCCGCCTGCGCCTGAATGCCGAACCCCTGGAAGGCCGCGGCGATGGCTCTGGAACTGTAACTGCCCATCGAGGGAAACAGCACCCGCACACCGGGGTCGGTTAGAGCCAGTTCCCGGTTGTCGGAAGTGCGGCAGTAAAGACGGCGTCCCCGGGAGAAAGTTTCGCCCAGCTGGATGTTACGGGAATTTTCTTCATTAAGCAGGTTCAGTGCGCGGTAACGTTCAACGATATCCAGAAAAGCTTCCACGCGAGTGTCTATGCCGGCGTCGGCGCTGTGGCTGTCAAGCTCCAGTGTGAGAGAAGGTTTTTCTTGCATGATTTCTCGAAAGTAGCCGATTAGAAAGGAGTCGGGGCCGCAGCTGAAATTGGTGATGTAGGTGCCGAACAATTGCTGATTGTCGCGCACCAGACGGGCGGCCCTCAGTAATTCTTCACCGCTGGCCCAGTTCATAGCCTGTTCCAGGGGCTGGTCCTGGAACGGCAGAGTGTCATAGGGAATAATATGAATTCCGCGGGAAGCGAATTTATGGGGAATGCCTAGATTGGCGAAATTGCTGAAGGCGTTGTAGGATCGTCCGAAGAGAACGATGCCGATGCTTTCAGGATCTTTTTCCAGCTGGGCCAAAGCCTGTTGTCCCAGCCGCCGTCGAGACTGGAAAAAATCTTTCTGTGCCTCCACCGCCCGGTCATAAGCCTGTTCCGCTGCTTGCCGGTCATGACAGCCGGCCTCGTGCGCTATGTCGACGAAAACTTCTTTCTGGGATTCCAGCCCTCGCTTGAAATCCAGTACCGGGCTGATAAGCTTGATATCTTCTGGAATTGTAAAGGCGCTTCGCAGATAATATGGCTCACCGCCCATAATCACGCAGGAGCATTGATCCCGGAGGATTTTTCCACTGGTGGGGAATTCCAGCGGCAGGCGGGAAGTTGCCGGCATGAATATGATGTCTGGATGCTTGTCGAGCAGATCTTGAAAAAAACCGTGCGCCAGTTCGGCCGGATAACAGAATGAGGACTGGATCTTCCGCACTCCTTCCGGAGCGGGATGTTCGGAAAGCACAACCCGGAATCCCAGTTCCTGAAAGAACGTATGATAGAGCGGATAAAAAGTGTTCACCTGGAAAGAACGGTTGATGCCGACAGTCGGGGAATTTTCATTTCCGTTTTTTGGGGTTTCGAGCGTTTTGGCCTTGGCGAAAACCAGTTCCTGTCGACTATTCACCCAGTTCCTGTCGGCGCTGTTCACCTGCAGGTTGTGTCGCTGGTTGTAGTATTTGTTGCAGATGCCGCCGAAGGGGTACTTTTTGCCGTTCACTTGGTACACATTGATCCAGCAGCCGCGGTCGCACTTTTCACTGCCGCCCCGACACTGGAATGGGGCGGTTGCTTCAATCTCCCGCCGCTCCAGCTGGGAGAGGCTGAAGGAGGCTTCCTGCAGGAGACCCTGGCCGAGCCTTTTCTTTACCTCCAGAGCCACGCCGAAAGCTCCCATCAGTCCGGGTTCAGGCGGTACCACTATCGGTTTTTTGATCAAATTGGCCATGGCCATGGGAACGGCCCGGTTGTAACAGACACCGCCCTGCATGAAAATCTTTTTCCCCGCCTGTCGGGCGCCTTTTACCCGATTGCAGTAGTTCATGCAGATGGAATAGACCAGGCCGGCGATAATGTCGGAAGCAGGGATGTTTTCATGAGAGGCGTTTTTGATGTCGCTGCTGATAAAGGCGGAGCATTG
>PUNB01000110.1 GCA_003552565.1 Lentisphaerota bacterium | reverse complement strand
CTAAGTGTATAAGACTAAGTGTATAAGACTAAGTGTATAAGACTAAGTGTATAAGACTAAGTGTATTAGACTAAGTGTATTAGACTAAGTGTATTAGACTAAGTGTGGAGACTAAGGGTGTGCGACTAAGTTGTGGGATTAAGTGTCGAACGAAGAACCAGCAACGAGGAACCCCGCCCCCCTTGTCTTAGTTAAGCGAGACTTCCTTTTCTACGCCTTATCTAGACCCCGTCCGGAAAGGATTAAACAAGACTTCCCGCAATTGAATATAATCAAATCGGAACGGCGCTTCGCACAGCGCCGGCAATGTGCGATAAACAACTCCGTCAAGTGTTGCCGCTTCCTGCCCTCGATGATAATGACCGCTGAGACTAAAAAAGACCGGACTGTCCGTATAGGCGGCTCGGACATCCTCTGCATTGGTCAGCACGTATGGATACTTGCTGTCAATCTCAGGGTAGACAGGGTTATGCTGCAGGGCGACAAGCGGCGTATCCTCCGGCTGTTGCCGTAAAACATCAAAATATCTTTGTGGACGAGTCACAAAATCACCTTCCGCCACATCATCATTGAAAACAAGAAACCCGTACCCGCCGAAATAATAAATCCCTTCGGGGCAGTCAAAACAATCTGAATAAGAAGTCGCTGAACCATCATGATTGCCGTTGACCGCCAGCACCGGCTTGTCCAGTTGCTTTATTTCCGCGGCCAATGATTTCAGGTCTTCCCTGGCGCCATCGGCCTCCCCGTTATCCACCAGGTCGTCCAGCAGAATAATCAGATCCACTGAAAGATTGTCCCATTGCAACCGACGTAAGGCTTTTCTAACCGCCAGCGCTCCCAGAGAGTTGTGCCGTTTCTCATGATTACAAACATGGTCAGCCTTCCCAATATAATGCAGGTCACTGATCGCCAGGATGTTTAATTCCTTTGAATCGCCCATGGGTATACTCTTTGTACTTCTTTTTATACTTCAATCAATCGGCTCTATACGGTATAAAGCGCCGTCCGCGTGATCGGTCAGCACGTAGATGTCTCCATCCGGCCCCTCGCGGACATCACGAATGCGGCCGAGTTCCCCCAAAAGCAATTCTTCATCGTCGATAAAAGGATTATCTCCAGGAACCGAACCGTCATCATTTAAGCGCAGAAGAGTTCCCGCATGGTCCCCTGTGTTCTGTGCCCGAGGCGGTTCAGGGCCGCGGTCGCCCACGCTGACCAGCAGAGTGCCGTCGCTTAACCAGGCCAGCCGGGAACCGTAATGACGGCCGGGACTCGAGTACCGATTCTGAACGAATACATCCTCAACCTCGACAAGCTGATCACCGTCGAGCCGTCCACGGGCCACGGCAAGAGCGGTAGCACCCCCATTGTCAGATTTTGAATAGGCCAAATATTTCCACTTCAAAATTCACCATTCAATATTCAAAATTGTGTTTCATACAAGCCCCGCCGCCGGCGCGATGCACGCCGGATACCCTGAGGGTGAGACTTTTACAGCATCATGACTTTCGAATCTGCCTATGACTGTTTACTGCATTCCCCGCACCGTAAAAACGGGCAAGTCGCCCAGGTTTAATGCCGAGTCGAAAACCCAGCACCACCAGCTGGTTGTACAAAAACGCCCTCAGGACTCCCAGTTTCCGCCAGCGCCGGCCCGAGGTAAGTACTTTGTCTGGCACTGTCACTATCCGGCCGAATTTCCGCATTGCACAAACTAATTCGACATCTTCCATGATCGGCAGATTCTGATAGCCTCCGGCCCGACGGAAATCCTCCAGCCGCATGAACAAGCCTTGGTCGCCGTAGGGCCGATTAAAAACTCGTGAACGAATATAGGCTCCCCGTTCAATCCACGAGATCCTCGGCAGCCGTTCCCGCACCTTCAAACAAAAAGCAGCCAGCGCTGTCTCTTCATCCTGCAGCACTTCCCGGACTGTCCTATCCCAATTTTCCGGCAGAGTCGTATCGGCGTGCAGAAAAAGCAGCAGCGGCCCGGTCGCTTTCTCAGCGGCGCGATTCATTTGAACAGCTCTGCCTGGAACGGAGCTTACTGCCTTCGCACCGCACGCTGCGGCCCGGGGGACAGTATCATCCTCACTGCCGCCGTCCGCCACTATGCATTCAACATTAAAACCTCGGAGAGCTGACTTAACAGTCTCCGCCACGGATTCTGCTTCGTTCAAGGCCGGAATAACCACTGAAATACCGGCCGGTATATCTTCCGCAGTATCGACATCCTTCAGCTTCGGCAGAAAAAAAGGCGGTTCCTCAGCCGACTCCAATGTCCGCGCCAGTACTTGATCACTGCCCCAGTCAATATTCTCAAACAAATTCGGGCTGTGCCGGTTCAGTCCAAGCATATAGTACCCGCCGTCATCCGCCGGACCGATGGCCCAGAAATGTTTTTCAAGAGCGGTAAAACAGGCCAGCATATTATCCGCGCGGTTATCCGGGCAATCACAGCCGACCGCCGCCACCCGGCCGGCGCCCTCCGCGAAACGCTCTTCAAAAGCCCGCGACAAACGTTCTCCCAGATCTCCCCCGCCTTGTTCGACATAAACCAAATCATCCCCGAGCCAGGTTCGCATCCCGGCATCATCACCGTCAGTATACCGCACCTCCACCCGAACCCCGGTCTTGCGAGCCTGGGCCACCGTGAACTCAGTCATTCGCCGCTGCAGATCGGCGGCGGACGCCTCCCCAAGAGCCGGAATCAAACGGGTCTTGGCCCGCCCCGGACGTGGATAGCGAGTGAAAACCAGAATTTCTCTTGATATCTGGTCAGTCATTGTTCTCTCCCGTGCCGCCACAAATCCGGGAAGAATCAGTGTTCCGCCATTTACGGGGAAAATCGCGACACTGACGCGGCTTAACTGGGTTTATCGAGCATTGGTTGCTGGAGTCGAGAAAAATACAGTCATCCCCTTTCCCGTCGATCAGAATCAGGTCTTTCCGATCAGCCGCCAGTTGAGTGTAGCGTTCTATAAAGTTTTTTTCACTGACCTGCAAATAAACCGCAATCTTTCTGATATCCGAATTATCAAGGCGCACCACTCCTTTAATCCGGCAGCAGTTGCCGCAGCGCTGACATATAAATCTTTCAATTTCATGCTGAAGCGACCGTTCCACCAGAATCGTCCTCTCGTGGCCAGAGCGGTTTTATCTCCAAGATTAAGGATAGCCAGGTAATTTTTCTGAGGTTTATATTCGGTTAAAGGACATTTCTGCAGCATGGCCAGCAGATTGGCATGGATAACGGCTGCCTGGCGCACTCCGAAAACCCCGAGCTTAGGCAATGCGTAATCTTCCATAGCGGCACAATCGCCGCCCGCGAAAATACGGCTGTCGGCAACTGACTGAAGCCTGCTGTTGACCAGCAGGCCATCTTCGGCGCGAGTCGCCAGCTCGCAGTTATGAACCAGCGAATGAGCCTGCAAGCCTGTGGCTTGCACGACATAATCGGCTTCAATGCGAGTTCCGTCCGCAGCAACCAGCGATGTACGCTCGCGGCCCGCGATTGGTGTGTCGTAATGCAGCTCAAGGCCATTGCCAATGAGTTTGCGGTGCAGCCACCAGCTGGCGCCGTCAGGAGCCGACGGCAGCAGCCTTGCGCCTTTTGTGATCAATACTGTCGGCGTATCAATGTTTGATCTGCGGCCGCTTCATACCTGCCCCCGAGTACACCGGTGGCCATACCCGAATACCAGAACAAACCCGGGTCAATCAGCAGAACCCGCGCTCCGCGGGCAATCAATGATTCGGCATGGGCGGCGATATACAGATTTACATGGCCGGCGCCGATCAGGATAATGGTTGCTGGTTCAGTCATAGAAACAATCCTGAATCAGTTAAAAAATAGAATGATGACAGACGCAAATACAGAGCTCGATTTACATAATAAGTCCGGTCGTTACAGGTCGGGACTGCGTCCCGATCATTTACCACCCAAGAATTACCATTAAAAGCTCATCCCAATTCCGCCAGGCGGCGATTGATACTGGCGGCGGCATCGCGGCCTTGTCCCATGGCCTCAATGACCGTAGCCGCGCCGAGAACGATGTCGCCGCCCGCGAAGACACCGGGAAGACTGGTCTCGCCGTTATCGTCGACTAGGACATTGCCCCATTTATTGGTTTCCAGCTCCGGTGTGGTTTTGGACAGCAGCGGATTGGAGTCATTGCCGATGGCCACGATAACGGTATCCATCTCCATGATATATTCACTGCCCGGAATTTCCACCGGGCGCCGGCGTCCGGAGCTGTCGGGTTCCCCCAGTTCATACTCCAGACACTCAATCGCTTTCGCCCTGCCCTGTTGGTCACTAAGGATTCTTTTGGCGTTGCGGAGAATATGAAAAACTATCCCCTCTTCCTTGGCGTGCTCCACCTCCTCGATCCGGGCCGGCATCTCCGCTTCAGTGCGGCGATAAATAAGGTGCACTTCCTCGGCTCCCATACGGACAGCCGTCCGAGCCGCGTCCATGGCCACATTGCCGCCGCCGAAGACCGCCACCTTTTTCGACATCGGCAGCGGGGTCGCCGCTTTTTCCCGATCATAAGCCTTCATCAAGTTCGCCCTCGTCAGATATTCATTGGCGGAAAAAACTCCGGCCAGGTTCTCGCCTTCGATATTCATCATCTTCGGCAGACCGGCGCCGGCGCCGATAAAGACCGCCTCATAACCGTCTTTCTCCATCAGATCTTTCAGCTTACGAGTGCGGCCGACAAGAAAATCGGGGATCATTTCCACTCCCATTTTTTTCAAGGTCTCAACTTCAGCTTCGACAATTTTTTTGCTCAAACGAAATTCCGGAATGCCGTACATCATGACGCCGCCGAATTTATGGAACGCCTCGAAGACGGTTACCGCGTGGCCCTCGCGCCGCACATCCGCGGCCACCACCAAACCAGCCGGACCGCTGCCGACCACCGCCACTTTATGCCCGGTTTCCGCTTTCACCGGCGGCGGTTCGACCAGACCGTTCTCCCGTTCCCAGTCGGCGACAAAACGCTCCAGCCGGCCAATTTCCACCGCTTTGGAAGTGTCTTTGAAAACTTTCGCCAAGGTACATACTTCCTGGCACTGGGTTTCCTGCGGACAGACGCGCCCGCACACCGCCGGCAACAGACTGGTACGCTTGATGATCTCCACAGAGCGACGATAATCGCCCTCGTTAATCGCCTCGATAAAGGCGGGGATATCAATGCGCACCGGACAGCCGGAAACGCAGGGTTTATTCTTGCACTGAATACAGCGATAGGATTCCAGCCGGGCCTGGGCCTCGCCGTAACCCAGCGGCACTTCCGTGACTGTGCTCCGCCGAGCGACAGGATCCTGTGACGGCATCTCCTGCGGCGGTATCGCCATCCTGTCCTTGTTCGACAACGACTCGAGGCGCTGTTCAATTTCCCGCAATTGGCTGCGCGCTTGTTCTTCCAGTTCCTGAGGGGTTGGATGGGTCATGAATTAATTCCTTTCGCGTTTATTTTCTATAGCTGTTAGCGGCTGGTGATGGTTCTTGATTTGTTATTTTTCGACTAGCGACTCGCGACCAGCGACTTAACTGGTAACGATTTAAACATTGTCTTGGTCGTCATGCGTATCTTTTTACGCAAGACCAATCTCGGAAATCCCCCCACACTTCGTCCCCACTCTTTGTCCCTACACTTCGTCTCTACACTTCGTCTCTACACTTCGTCTCTACACTTCGTCCCCCTACACTTCATCCCCACACTTCGTCCCCACTCTTTGTCTCTACACTTCGTCTCTACACTTCGTCCCTACACT
>PUNB01000089.1 GCA_003552565.1 Lentisphaerota bacterium | reverse complement strand
TTGTGATCCGCCTGAGGCGGATTCGGGACAAGGTTAACAATGCGAAGTCTCATACAAGGCTATCAGCAACACAAATTCAGTTCATTACCCCTTTTCGCAAGGGGTTAGCCGGTATAGAAAACCCATTATCTCTTAAGACCCGCCAGTGAAATTGTCATTAAATAAAACGCAATTATGGACGCTGATTACGGTGGTTGTATACATCGTCGGCCTGGCGGGGCTGCTGTCGGAATCCAGCCGTGATTTTTTTCTGGCTCTGACCCCGGTTAATCTTCTCTTTGCCTATGTTGTCGTCTTCAGTTTCCATCGCGGTTTTAATCTCTCTTTTTTTCTCACCGCTTTGTTTATTTTCGCACTTGGCATGGGAGCGGAAATCATTGGTGTGAAAACCGGTGTTGTTTTTGGAGAATACACCTACGGCGAAACCCTGGGGCCGGCATTTATGAATGTGCCGTGGCTGATTGGCTTGAACTGGTTTTTTCTGGTTTATTGCTCAGTGCATTTGGCTCGATGTATATGTCCCCGGGGCTGGGCGGTGGTCTGCATCTCAGTCGGGGTGCTGGTGATTTTTGATTTGGCTCTGGAGTCGCCGGCAATCAAAATGGATATGTGGCAGTGGGGCGGCAGAAGCTATCCGCCTGCGCAGAATTTTCTGGCATGGGCCGGACTGGGTGCGATTATGTCCTCGGTGTTTTACCTTAAGAACGCACTTCATAAAAACGCCATGGCCAGCCGCATGCTGATCATACAATTCATCTTTTTTGTCCTATTGACGATTTTCCTGTAGATTATTGGAAATATACCTAAAAATGCCTAATTCTTTCTCAGTTGTTGAAAACGGAAGTGTCACCAGCCCCCGAGGTTTTGCCGCTGCGGGAGTGTCCGCCGGTATTAAACAGGACGGGAAATTGGATTGCGCTCTGCTGGTGTCGCATCCTGCGGCAAAAGCCGCTGCCGCTTTCACTGAAAACAAAATTGTCGCCGCCCCGGTTGTGCACGGACATCGTTTGATCGCCGGCGGGCAGCCCGTGCGGGCCCTTTTTGTTAACAGCGGCAACGCCAATGCCTGTACCGGAGCAGCCGGCGGCCGCGATGTTGAAGCGACGGTTGCGGCGGTCGCCGAGCAGCTGCAAATCCCCAGAGAGCAGGTTTTCATCAGTTCCACCGGCAGGATCGGAGAAGCACTGCCTATGGAAAAAATCCACAGCGGTGTTAAATCAGCGGCTTCTGGATTGTCGGACGAGGGAGGTGGTAAAGCGGCGGAGGCGATTATGACCACTGACACCAGGCCGAAAAGCTTGGCGGTCCAGCTGGACATTGACGGCGTTGTCGTGACCATCGGCGGTATGGCGAAAGGTGCTGGAATGATTGCTCCGCGCTTGAAAAACGCCGCCCTCGAGGCGACCATGCTGGCTTATATAACCACAGATGTTGAAACAGATCGAGGGTTTCTCGATCACTGCCTGCGTCAGTCGCTCGACCTTTCCTTTAACCGTATCACAGTTGACGGTGACACCAGTACCAATGACACCTCTCTAGTTCTTGCCAACGGCAATGCCGGCAATCGGATGCTGACCAGCGAGCATCCGCAGGCGCGGGAATTTATCAATGCCTTCAACTGGCTTGTCGCCAGTCTGGCTCGGGAAATAGTATTGGACGGGGAAGGCGTGACGCGCTTTGTCGAATTGCGGGTGAGCGGAGCGGCGAACCGCCGGGAGGCAAAAATATGCGCGGAGGCGATCGCCAATTCGGTTTTATGCAAGACAGCCTGGTTCGGCGGCGATCCGAACTGGGGCAGGATCATCGCCGCCGCCGGCTATTCAGGAGCGACCCTGGATCCGGAAAAAATCAGTCTGGATTATCAGGGAGTGGCAATTGTCAGAAACGGCGAAGATGCCGGAACCGCTCTCGACGAGCAGCAGAAGGCTGTTTCCGGTAGGGAACTTGTGATCGAATTGGATTTGGGCGCGGGGACGGCGGAATTTACAGTCTGGACCTGCGATCTTTCCTATGAATATGTTCGCATTAACGCCGATTACCGAACTTGAGCCAGAATGAAAAAAGAGGGCGCATCGGGTATTTTGGGAAGACACATCGCCGGACTTGGTGCGAAGCATGGCGATAGACTTCTTCGCATAACCTCTGGTTAGACCCGCAAATGCCCCTTCATCCGGCAAGTCCCCGCCGAGGGCGGCACATCATGAAATGCCTGGGAATCACAGCATCAACGGCTGGAGTTTTCTTGAAAAAGCATTATAGTTCTATGTTTATTGGATCCCATACTTCAGTTTTTTTAGAGGAGAGTACGGTTTTTTCGAGGGTGACCGGAATATCGATGAAAAAAACAGGAGTATTGTCGGAATGAGGCGGCGGGTCGTTTCTCTAAGTGAGCGGCGATGAGTTTTATCAACAAAGTCAATGAAATTACAAATTAAGGAGTGTTATCATGTGGCCGACAATAATAATTTTAGTAATTATCGCAGTATTGATTATTTCTTTAATCAAGATTTACAATCGTCTGGTTTCTTTGAGGAATCGATTCAAAAACGCTTTCGCCCAGATCGACGTACAGCTCAAGCGTCGTTATGACCTGATACCCAATTTAGTCGAGACCGCGAAAGGGTATATAAAACACGAGCGCGAGACATTGGAGGCGGTGATCAACGCTCGTAACCAGGCGGCGGAGGCCGGCCAGCAGGCGGCTCAAAATCCCGGGGATCCCGAGTCAATGCAGAAGCTTATGGGGGCGGAGGCCGGCCTCACAGGCACTCTGGGAAGGCTTTTCGCTTTGGTCGAGAATTATCCCGACCTGAAGGCAAATCAGAATATGATGCAGTTGAGCGAAGAGCTTACCTCGACTGAAAATAAAGTGGCTTTCGCTCGACAGGCCTTTAATGACGCGGTGATGAAATACAATACTGAGCGTGAAAAATTCCCGGCTGTGCTGGTGGCCAATTCCTTGGGATTTCAGCCGGCGGAATTTTTCGAAATCAAAGAGCCCGAGCAAAGGGAAGCTGTTCAGGTTTCCTTTACTTGATTTTAAGCGGGTCTGACAAGCAGATTGATAGACTATGGACTTTTTTCAATATCAGGAAGACGCTCGCAAAAGAACCCGTCAGCTGGTTGTTTACTATGCTTTGGCGGTGGCGCTTATTATCGGGGCGGTTTATCTAGTGCTGGCTGTCGGCTTGCTCTACGGTCAATCCCCGGAGGGGCAGCCAGTGGATCACGGAGATATATGGCATCTGGAGCTGTTTTTATGGACGGCTGTTATTGTCGGCGGGGTCATTGGACTGGGCACTCTTTATAAAGTGTCTTCTCTCTCTGGCGGCGGCAAATCGGTCGCCAGGATGATGGGCGGAAAACCGATTCCATCTGACACCTCCGATCCGGATGAGCGCAGAGTGCTGAATGTGGTCGAGGAAATGGCCATTGCCTCCGGCACCCCGGTGCCGCCGGTGTACATTCTTGATGAGGACGGGATCAACGCTTTTGCCGCCGGTTTCCGTGCTTCGGACGCGGTTATCGGGGTCACGCGCGGCTGCGTGGAGAAACTCAATCGTGACGAGCTGCAAGGGGTGATCGCGCATGAATTCAGTCATATACTGAACGGCGACATGCGTTTGAATATTCGTTTAATCGGAGTGCTGTTCGGTATTCTGCTGATAACCTTCATCGGGCAGGTTCTGATGCGTATCGGCCTTTATTCCGGCATGAGCGGGGGGCGGCGACGCTCTTCCAGCAGCCGAGGGGGCGGCAACGGCTTGCCTTTGGCAATCATGTTTTTGGGAATCGCATTGTTGATCATCGGTTCCATAGGGGTTTTTTTCGGTCGACTGATAAAAAGCGCGGTTTCCCGTCAGCGCGAGTTCCTGGCGGATGCCGCGGCGGTGCAGTTCACTCGTAACCCAGATGGCCTGGCCGGAGCGTTAAAGAAGATCGGCGGTTATACTTCCAAGGTTAATTCTGTCCACTCGGAGGAGGCCAGTCACATGTTCTTCGCCAATAGTCTCAAGAGTTCATTGGGCGGACTGCTGGCGACACATCCCCCTTTGAAAACGCGTATCCGCCGTTTGGACGAGAGTTTTAAGCAGATGCAGGAGTTTGAACGGGGGGAAGCGGAAAAAGGGCGAACAGCCCAGGTTAGCGAAATGGCTGGCGGATCCGCCCTAACGTCTGCGGAAAGCGGTGGTTTTTCCGCTGGTCAGATGGTCGCCGCTATTGGCGCTATGCGGCCTGAGAATCTGAGCGCAGCCTCCAGGCTGATAGATAAAATACCTCAATCTCTGCGGGATCAAGTACACTCTTCCAGCGGCGCCCGGGCGGCGGTTTATTGTCTTCTGCTTTCAAAAGAATCTCAGGTGCTTGAGAAGCAGCTGGAGATAATCAAGCGTAACACCGATGAAGCAACTTTGCAAAGCTTTCAGCTGCAGCGTCAGCAGGCATCGCAACTGGAGCCGGCGGCCAGGATGCCGCTGGTTGATCTGGCTTTGACCGCTTTGCAGCAGCAGAATCCTAACGATTACCGGCAATTTAAACAGACTGTGGAGGAACTTATAGCCGCGGACAATCGGGTCGGTGTATTCGAGTTCGCTCTCAGCCAAAGTCTGCTGCGCAACCTGGAACCGGTTTACGGGCGGCCGGAAAAACCGAAAACGATTCACACCCAGATGTCACCGAAGGTGATTTCTTTTTGTCTTCCTTTATTGGCGTTTCTGGCTCGTTACGGCAACGAGGATAATGAACAGCAGGCGGCTGCCGATTTTTATGCCGGGGTCAAGGAGCTGGGGGTGGATCCGAATCAATATGCCATGCCAAACACCGACTCTGATCCGGTGCGGGTCTTTCGGGAATCGCTGGAGCAGCTGCGAGAAACCGCCAGCGGAATCAAAAAACAGGTGGTCAACGCCTGTGCCGCCGCCGTAATCGGCAATCGATCCGTCACCGCCAGAGAAGCGGACCTGCTGAGAGCTGTGGCCGATTCCCTTGACTGTCCTCTGCCGCCGATTGTTGCCTAGTGGCTAAACCAGATTAAGTGTAAGTTTGAAAAAACCGTCTTGTCGCTTAAATTAATTCCCCTTGCGGACATCCGGTTTCGGCCGGTATCGCATCTTTTGTAGATTGAGTTTTTCGCGGAGAGGTGGCTGAGCGGACGAAGGCGGTGCACTCGAAATGCATTGTGCCCTTACGGGCACCCAGGGTTCGAATCCCTGCCTCTCCGCCATTTTAATTCTTTCTCGTTTTGAACCTTATCTCCAAGTCGATGGACTTCTTCCTCTTAGCCTGAATAATCCACGAGTCAAGTTTGCCGCAGATAAGAATAGCCACAAAAAATGGAGCGGCCGCAGCCTGTCTGACCACTTGGTCGTTAATCTGATTTCATATCGCTGCCGTTTTTGAACTTTTGGAAGTGTGTCAGTCCCTCTCTGCATACAATGGAGCGCGAGCGTCCCCGCGAGACAAATTTGAATGTGTGTCAGGTCCTCGCAGCCATATAATGGAGGGCGAGCAGCTTGCCTGAGCCACACGAAGAGTGGTCAGGCCCCCGCGAGCCAAAACAGAGCCTATTCCCCTGCGAGCACACTTTAATGGCCGCGAGGACGCGGCCGCTCCCGAGGTGTTGACCGTGGCCAAGTCTCACCCTCGGGGTATCAGACGCATTGCGCCGGCGGTTAAGATGGTGGCCGGAGCTTCCAGCTCCGGACTGTCCGGCGCACCGCACCGGCGGTCGGGCTTGTGTGAGACTTCGAATATATAACCTTGTCTCGAACCTGATTCCAAAGTCAAAAAACACTGGACAAGGTGCGAGACAAGGTTTCATATGCCGCAACAAGTCTC
>PUNB01000140.1 GCA_003552565.1 Lentisphaerota bacterium | reverse complement strand
GAAACTCCGCCCCTCGGCAATCCCTTTTTTTACTCCATCCCCATTGCCTGTGTCATTGATGTTTGCGCCATAATGCTGATGTCAAGGTCACTGCGCTCCTCCTCCATGGGCGGCTCGGTGCCGATGCTTTCTTTCACGCCGGTTTTTCTGCTGCTGACAGGCTGGCTGATACTGGGAGAAAAACCGAATCTTCTTGGACTGACAGGTATAATTATTGTGGTCGCGGGCAGCTATTATCTTGGCAGCCGGGGTACGCGCCGGCATCTTCTTGAACCTTTCTACATGATTTTGCGTGACCCCGGCCCACGTTACATGCTGGGCGCCGCCGCCTGTTTCGCCGTCGCCGGCCCTTATTTCAAGCTGGCGCTCCTAAACTCGTCACCCTACTTCACCCTGGCTTTTTCCCTGCCGCTGGCCAGCCTTCTGACCTTGTTTTACCATCTGCTGGGGGGCGGCAGTTTAATAAGCGTCTTTCCCCGCCGCGGCACCTTCATGCTGCTGGCGCTCGGGCTGTCGGTTTTCGGAGTGGCCTTGACCACCAACCTGGCCTTTGAGACCGGCCTGACTTCCTATGTCGTCAGTATTAAACGCATAAGCATAGTCTTCAATATTATTATCGGAGCGTACTTTTTCCAAGAAACAGAAGTGCGTAAACATCTGGCGGCCGCCGCCGTCATGATCGCCGGAGCTGTTATTATCGCTGTTTCCTAATCGTGAGTTATACAGGCTGGCAACAAATAAACCCTGAGAGTGTCGAAAGTTCTATATTAACTCCTGCAACTTGACCTTCCACCCACAACATCATGCAAAGAAAAGAGGATTTTTCAACTCAAAACATCCCCTCTTCCCCCGGGGTCTATGTTTTCCGAGACCGCTCCGGCCAGGTGATTTATATTGGCAAGGCGAAAGTTCTGCGGAAGCGTCTGGCTTCATACTTTCAAGCTTCCCGGAACCGGACCGCGGATCCGAAACTGAGATCACTGATCAACAGCATTTCTTTCTTTGAATATTCCGAGGTGAAAAACGAAGCCGAAGCTCTGCTTTTAGAATCGCGCCTGATCAAGCAGTATGGGCCGCGCTACAATATTGAACTGACTGATGACAAACGTTATCTGCTGATTCGCGTTGATCCCAGGGAATCTTTCCCGCGGCTTAAGCTGGTGCGTATAAAGAGAGATGACCAGCAGCTTTATTTCGGCCCTTTCCCGCATGCCCGCAGCCTGCGGGCGACCGCGGAATATCTGTCGCGAAGATTCGGGCTGCGCACCTGTAAAGTGGCAAATCCGGACGAGGCCGCCTGCAAACACTGTTTGGATTCGGCGATCCGTAATTGCAGCCGCCCGTGTCTGGGAAAAATCTCATCGGAGGATTATCACAAACGTCTCGATCAGGCCATCGCGGTGCTGCGAGGACAAGCCGGAGAACTGCTGGAGGAACTGAGCAATGAAATGCGGAATTATGCCCAGCGCCGACAATTCGAACTGGCGGCTCGGCGCCGGGACATTCTGGCCAACCTCAAGGCTGTGTGCCGCTTCGGAGGCCTGCGCACCTTTGAACGGCAGACGCTGCTCAACAGAAAAATCCGCGACAGCCAAAGCCGCGAAGAATCAACAGTCCAGTTGACGGAGGCTCTGGGGCTGGCCAAGCCGGTAAAAATTATCGAGGGCTTTGATGTCTCCAACATCGGAGGGAATATGGCGACGGCCAGTCAAGTCTGCTTCATTGACGGCAGGCCGGCATCTTCCCGATACCGTCGATTCCGTATTCGCGGTGTACAAGGAATCGATGATTTCGCCATGATACGAGAAGCTGTCAGCCGCCGCTGTCGACGCTTGACCGAGGAAACCGGCGAACCGCCTGACCTGCTGGTGATCGACGGCGGTTCCGGGCAACTCAACGCCGCCATTAGCTCCATGTCGGAACTAGGGATGGAGCCGATTCCGGTGATCGGACTGGCGAAGAAACAGGAAGAAATATTTCTGCCGGGACGTTCGGAACCCTTGGTTCTGCCTCGGGATCATCAGGGACTGCGCCTGCTGCAGGCCATCCGCGACGAAGCGCATCGTTTCGCCCTGGCGTATCATCATAACCTGAGGCGGCGCCGACTCGCTGACTCGGTTTTAATGGAAATCGAGGGTATCGGCAGGAAACGAGCTGAAAAACTGCTCAAAACCTTCGGCACCGTTTCCCGTCTGCGCCAGGCGAAGGCGCAGGATATAGCCGCCGCCGCTCCCGGACTGGGAGAGCAAAAGGCCCAATATGTTCTTGATTTTCTCAAGCAAAGAGAAAAGGCACTGTAAAGTTTAACAGAAAGCGGAGAAAATAAACATGAAAGCGGTACATTTTACACGATATATTATTGCGGCGGCATTGTTTTTCGGCGTCTTCTCGGGATCAGCGATATTTGCTCACGGGGAAATTTCCATCAATGACAATCCAGAGTTTGCTTCAAACCGCAGCGAAAACGCCGTCGCGGCGGAACGCACGCACGAAGAAGAAAACCATCAGCGCCCTCGCTGGAGTTCGGAAACCAGACGGTATCGGCTTTTGCCATTGCGGACGCTTGAATACTCGGAGGTTGAAGAAATCCTGAAACCGCTTCTCTCCCCTGACGGACACTTAATCCGCATCGCCAGCCGCAACGCGGCGCTGATTTATGATCAGCCGGAGGTTATTCGTAAAGCGGAAAATATCATTGAGGAAATCGACCAGACATCGGTCAATATCCGAATAACTGTTGCCTTTGACGACACCACAGAAAGCAGAGAAGCCGCGGCGGGAATCACTGACGGCGGGATCATCATCACCCGCGAACGCGGCGGCCGCGTTGAAACTTTCGGAGATATATCCATAACCGCCGGCAGCCGAAGGAGTGAATCCCTGAGCACTCAATTCATTCTTACCCGTGACAATCGCCCGGCCTCCATCTGGGTGGGTGAAACCGTCGCCCGGCCGCAATGGACTTTCGAGTACGGCATTAGACGAGGCTGGTGGCGTCGGGAAGTGGTCTATCAGGACATCGGCGCCAGCCTTTGGGTGCATCCGCGAGTCACCGCGGACAATCAAATCATGGTCGAGGTGTACCCCAAGATAACCCTGAGAGGAGAAACCCCATTCAGTGTTCAGGCACGGGAACTGGCCACACAGGCCGTCGTGGCGGATGGAGGAACCATACGGCTGGGCGGACTGGATGAAGAAAAACGCCGGGCTTATCAATACCTTTTCGGAATCGGCAGAGTGTTTGATGGACGACGGCTGACAATTTCCTTAAGCGCCGATATAGTAGAACCGTAGATGGACAAAATAAAACCACGGATGGACACTGATTAACACTGATATTAAATTTTTTGTGACTTTTTGTGTTTTTTGTGGCTATCAAACCCGGTGTTTCACATAAGCCCCAGCAAACCAGAGTTTTTCTAACATGACAAATTGCACATTCAAACAAAACTACACCATGATTCAATGGATGGCGCTGGTCTTTTCCATGGCGGTTCTGGCGGCGGGGGCTCTGCCGATTTATCGATCAATTATGCTGCGCGCCCATGAAACGGCAATGGTGCAGAGCATGAGCCATGTCCAGCAGGCCCAGGAAAAGTACAGAGCCGAATTCGGTCAATACGCCGGCGGCCCGGGAATGCAGTCTGTCATAGAAAGCCTGAACAACCAAATCAAGACAGATAATTTTCCTGAAAGCAGATTGCTTGATTATGAAAATCTGCTTATCTCAATCAACCACCCAGAAAATGATGAATTCCTGCTTATATGGATACTGGACGAAACAGAGTTTATGGGAAAAGAAATACCTGGTATGGCAATGGACCATGAAGGGAATCTTTTTCAGCCGCAAGACGAGGGTCTCGGAAATGACTGGCTGCCGGACTTTCCGCACTTGCAAAAAGATTAAACTTCCCCGTCATTGGTTCGCCGCCGCCAGCGGCGAATGCTTTCGGTCAGCCGCTCTGTCACTGCCTGAGTATCCGAACGCCCATAGATGTTACAGCGCTCATGTGGATCGTTTTGCAAGTCGAACAGCTCATGCTCACCGACATTCGGAGAAAGATTAAGTTTCCAGCGTCCGTCCCCGGAAATAACGGTTCGCAGAGGATCGGTTAAAGCATCGATTATTCTCTCACGATCGGCTAACTTAAGCCAATTTTCTTCTATCTCGACTTCCCGCGGGTCGTCGGCACCGAAGCCGGTGTTGGGGCCGTTCCATTCGACAATGACATCTTCATTTTCGGGTGTTGCGCTATCCCGCATGGCTTCTGCCTTACTGCGCCCCTGCAGATGAGCGGGCGGTTCCACTCCCATCAGTTCCAGGAGAGTCGGAACCATGTCCACCTGACTGACCGGACCGTTAATTCGGCGCGGTTGTTTCTGTCCCGGCAGTTTCACCAGCATAGGCACTCGAATCGCTTCCTCGTACATAACGCATTTGGCGACCAGCTGATGCGAGCCCATCATGTCGCCGTGATCAGAGGTAAAGACAATAATCGTGTCATCCCACAAACCGCATTCCTCGAGTGTCCGCAATATGGTTCCGCAATGAGTATCGACCTGACTGCATAAACCCCAGTAACGGGCGATCAATGATTGCACGGACTGAGGATCATCGGAATGACAGAATTTAGCGCCCGCGCGGTATGAATCGTGGAATAATCGTGGGCGCAGGTGGTTATCTTTCGTTGGCGGACTGTCGAAATTCTCTGGCAAAGGGATCTCTGCCGGATCGTATTGTTCATCGCGCGGGCCGGTGAAAGGCATGTGGGGCTCCAGGAAATTGACATACAGACAGAACGGCTCATCCTGGTGTTCGCGGATGAAGCGCGAGGAATGCTCGGCCAGAAAGGCCGGCTTGCTTACTACCTCCGGCAGCGCCGCCGCCTCGGTACGACCGAAAGCGCGTCCGTTATCGGGCGTGTAACCGCAAGCTTTGAGCCATTGGCAATAATCGGACAACGCGTCCTGATCGCGCCCCGGACGGAACCAGCGGTTATAGCCGTCCTCGACACTGATCCAGTGCTCAAATCCATGCTGGGCGAAAAGTTCGTCACCAAGATGCCATTTACCGATATGAGCGGTGGCATATTTACCAGCGGGCAGCATTTCCGGCAGGCAGGGGATAGATTCATCCAGCGGCAGATTGTTGGCGGAGCAACCGTTGCTGTGCGGGTAAAACCCGGTCAAAAGGCTGGAGCGGGAGGGAGTGCAGACCGGCTGAGTCACATAGGCGCGGTCGAAAACACATGACTGTTCCGCCAGGCGATTGAGATTGGGCATGCTGATTTGATTATTGCCGTAGGCGGCCAGAGTGTCAAAACGCTGTTCATCAGTGTAAATAAATAATAGATTCGGTGTACGTTCCATAGTATCTTTCCTTTGTTGTGATCGTTAACCGCGAAATACACGAAATATACGAAAAAGAGGATAAAAACTTTGTTAAGCGTAAGTTGTGAATTGTAATTTTTGGCAGTGGCAATAGTTAATTTGGCAATTAAAATTCAACGACTTACAATTTATGCTCATGTGTTTTTCCCCCTCGTGGCACATCAGGCATCCTGCGCCAGCGTTTAAGATGGTGGCCGGAGCTTCCAGCTCCGGATACTTTGTTTGCTGACTCCGTGACTTGATGACTCCATGACCCTAGGTTGACCCTCCGCGAAAAGGTGTCGGAAACGAGATTAAGGCGAAAGATCAGGGCAAAAGATTAAGGGGCGCACCCGTTCTTCCCTAATCTTTCCTCATAATCTTTCGCCTTAATCCAATTGGCGGGCTCCTGGGTCGGACCTGCGGAAGTTGTTCATTATCAACTTATTAATCTCCATGGCAGGGTGTTTTCACAGCTTAGAACCTCATTTTC
>PUNB01000014.1 GCA_003552565.1 Lentisphaerota bacterium | reverse complement strand
GTTCCACAACCAGCATCCGCCGTCGATTGAGAAGAGCCTCAACACTCTCCCACTGACCATCGCGAAACTGAGCATCCGGCCGTTTCAGCGCGGAGCGAAGATAATCCAGAGCCACATCTTTTTGCAACATGTTTTCTTAAACCTTTTGACTGCTTCCCCGTGGTTCAGTTGTACCCCTGCGAAAAGGAAGTAAACAACCTGCTGGAAAACCAGACAGAACAACGGTGTAACAAATAAAAATCCTGCAATTAAATTAGTTTATTCCCAGCTTAAAGCAAGTTGGTATTTCCTTATCCAAGAATAATATTAATACATTAACCGCCGCATCATGGGATGGCGATAACTTTATGAATTATAACAGCTTCATGGATACACAATCAATCGGTATTTCTTCTGATCAGTCGGGCCGCGCCGCCGGCCGGAGTTCATCAGAGCCGGTTTCATCCGCTTCTGGACTGTCGAGCATAATCATCCGCACGCCGAACTGGCTGGGCGATTGCCTGATCTGTATGCCGGCACTTTATCAACTGCACCGGGCGTTTGACAAACGGGTTTCTTTGGCGGTTGCCTGCAAATCTTCACTGCAGCCGCTGTGGAGTCTGGCTGAGTGGATTGACCAGGTTATACCATTCAACGGCAGTCGAATCGACAGAAGTAAAAAAGCCGAAATAAGAGAGTCAGGTTTTGACGGCGCTATTGTCATGCCTAATTCATTCGGCTCCGC
Organism: Lentisphaerota bacterium; assembly: GCA_003552565.1. Classification (GTDB taxonomy): domain Bacteria; phylum Verrucomicrobiota; class Lentisphaeria; order Oligosphaerales; family PUNB01; genus PUNB01. Next base: position 5,150 of record PUNB01000014.1, on the reverse strand, counting down.
CTGGGATTTGGCGCATTGCGGAATTCCCGTGCGTATCGGTCGCGGCGGGCGCGCTCGCGGATGGCTGCTTACCCATCGCCTGCCGGCCAGAGCGGCCGTTCCGGGCAGCGGCGGCGGACACCAGGTGGAAGAATATTTCGACCTGGTTGAAAGCCTGACGCCGATCACACGGGAACCGCCGGAAGAACCGCTGTTGACAGTTTCATCCGAATTAATGACGACAGTCCGTCGGCGGTTCGCCCTCGAGAAAAACTGCCACCGCAAGCCGTTGCTGACTATGGCTCCCGGAGCCGCTTACGGACCGGCCAAACAGTGGCCGGTGGAATATTTCAGGGAAATTATTCGTTGGGCCGGCAAAGAGGGATATCGGGTGCTGCTGATCGGAACTGAAAAGGAGCGAGAGCTGGCAGCATTCATAATCGATAATACGGAGTGTGCCGAAAACCTGTGCGGCCGAACCTCCATTCCTGAATCAGCCGCCATCCTGCAGCTCTCAACCGTGTGTTTATGCAATGACAGCGGCGTGATGCACTTGGCGGCCGCGACAGGCTGTCCGGGAGTGGCGATCTTCGGCTCCACCTCAGCCCCTGCCACTGGCCCCTTGGCGAACAACTGGCGAGTGCTGGAAAGCACACAAGAGTGCAGTCCCTGTTTTCGCCGCCGCTGCCGACGCCAAGACACCCCCTACGCCTGCCTGCGCGAGATCACCCCCGAGCAGGTCTGGCGGGCGATCACGAAACTGCACCGGCGGGAATGACAGGTGTGGTCCACCGGCTTAATGCTCATGAAACAACAGTATCAGCGTGTACGAGTATGTATACGAGTATGTGTGCAGATGCAAGAACGATATCCACATAATTTGTAATCCGTAATCTGTAATCATGCGGAAGAAGAACCTGGAACGACGAACGAAGAACCCGGTGTTTCATATAAGATTCTATGCCAAAGCGGTGAGAGCTCACCGCACTCCGAAAGAGCCTTCGGCTCGGTGTCTTGAACTGATGCGAAGCATCTTTGGAGTGCGGCGGCCCGTCGCCGCTTTAAGATAGTTGTGGTGTTTCACATAAGCCCGACATCCGGCGCGATACACCCCGGATACCACGAGAGGGAAACAGTCTCCGCGTCAAAAACCTTGTCTCGCATCCTAATAATGAATATTGAAATCTGAATGTTGAAGTATCTGACAGACTAGGCAGTTCCACTTCAAAATTCACCATTCTATATTCAACATTCAAAATTGTGTTTCACATACCCCCGCCCTATGACCGGCAGCCGGGGGCAGAAGACTTCGACTGCAGTCGCTCGACATCTCTCACGGCGCCATGGGCGGCGGAGGTTGACAACAGCCCGTAAGCACGCAGCGCCGGGGAAACCTGGCGGCGGCGGTTCGGCCGGAAACCGCCAGCCGCTTCCACAGCATTCCTGCGCCGCTCAATTTCCTCTTCTGTCAGCCGAACATTGATCGAACGATTGGGAATGTCGATATCAATTACGTCTCCGTCTTCCAGTAAACCTATAACGCCGCCCTCCTCGGCTTCCGGTGATACATGACCGATGGACAAACCGGAAGTGCCGCCGCTGAAACGACCGTCAGTGATCAGAGCACATTCCTTGTCAAGATGGATAGACTTCAGGTAGGAAGTCGGATAAAGCATTTCCTGCATGCCGGGGCCGCCTCGGGGCCCCTCGTAACGGATAATGACAATATCTCCCGGCTTGATCCTGCCGCCGAGGATAAAATCGACCGCCTGTTCTTGACCGTCCTGGACCCGGGCGGTGCCGGAAAAGGTCAGTATGGAGCTGTCCACTCCGGCGGTCTTAACTATACAACCTTCTTCCGCCAAATTGCCGAAAAGAACGCACAAGCCGCCGTCCCGGCTATAGGCATGATCGATATCGCGGACAGCGCCGTTGACGCTGTCAGTGTCGGCATGCTCGTAACTGCTGGACTGCGAAAGACCTTGCAGACAGAAACGTCCACCGGGAGCGGCAAGCGCCCGCAGTCGGGCTTCCTCCGTCAATTCCGGATAATCACCGCGAATGTCGTTACGCCTGATCTGCTCGCCCATAGTCATACCGGTTACACTCATGCAATCCCGATTGATTAAATCCCCCCGCATCAGTTCACCCATGATCGCCGGCACACCGCCCGCTCGACTGATGTCTTCAATATGATAAGCACTGTTGGGAGCGACCTTGCAGATGCAGGGGGTCTGGCGCGAAATCAGATCAATGTCCTGCATCTGGAAATCAACCTCGGCCGAGCGCGCCAGGGCCAGGATATGCAGAACCGTATTGGTGCTGCCGCCCATGGCCACGTCCACGCGCATGGCATTGACAAAAGCCTCTCTGTCGGCAATTCTGCGGGGCAGCACCAGTTTATCCCCGCACAGATACCAGGCGTTAGCCATTTCAACAATCCGCCCGGCAGCCTCTTCAAAAAGCTTGCGGCGCAGAGTGTGAGTGGCCAGCAGAGTGCCGTTGCCGGGAAGCGCCAGCCCGAGAGCTTCGGAAAGACAATTCATACTGTTGGCGGTGAACATACCGGAGCAGGAGCCGCAAGTGGGGCAGGCGTTGATTTCAACTTCATGCAGTTCTTCGTCTGAAACCTCCTTGTCTCCCGCCTTGACCATGGCGTCAATCAGGTCCAGGGATGTTTCACCCTCACCGCTTTTTATTTTGCCGGCCTCCATCGGCCCGCCGGTGACAAAGATGGTCGGGATGTTCAGCCGCAGTGCCGCCATCATCATGCCGGGGGTGATTTTATCACAGCTCGAGATACAGATCAGAGCGTCGGCACAGTGAGCGTTGACCATATATTCAACGCTGTCGGCAATCAGTTCCCGGCTGGGCAGAGAATAAAGCATGCCGTCGTGGCCCATGGCGATACCGTCGTCAATAGCTATGGTGTTAAACTCCACCCCGACTCCGCCAGCCTGGGCAATCATCTTTTTCATCATCTGGCCGTAGTTATGCAGATGAACATGACCGGGAACAAACTGAGTGAAGGAATTAGCGATGGCGATTATCGGTTTTTGCAAGTCTTCGTCTTTTAAGCCGGTGGCGCGCCAGAGCGCCCTGGCTCCAGCCATTTTGCGGCCTTGGGTGGTCTGGGAACTGCGATACTTACCTGTTTCTGCTGACATCTTTAAGGGCCCTTATTTATTATTCCTGACAACTGTCATCCCATAACTCGAAGAAATGGGATAATTTTCGCTTTTTTTGTGCTCAGGAGTTCGGATTTTTCGATACCCCCAGTTAGGACTTTTGGCCGGGTTGTGCTCAAATGTGTGCCCCCTTGTCTCGCACCTTGTCTCGCACCTTGTCGAATACTTGTTTGGTTTTGAGAAGGCAGTTGGACAAAGTGCGAGACAAGGTGCGAGACAAAGTGTAGTAACGCATCCCATGGGACGTTTGTGATTCCTGACAACTTTTTCAACACGGCGCATTCTGGAAAAACGTTAATGTATTATACCAGCAAACACCCCTTCGTCAACCAAATCCGCTTAACCAGTTGATATCAATTCTGCAGGAATTATATTGAGCTGACCAACTCGAGCTTAGCAGAAAAAACTGAAAATCTTCAAATATCATGAAAAACGTCGCCAGTTTGAAAGAATTTATCCGTCCGGGACTGACAATCGTGATAATGACGACGCTCTTTCTTTCGGCTCAGATTCTGCGGCCGGAACCGGCCGATATCGACAATGATGAAATAAGGTTTACAGCTGAAGACGGCAGTTTCACCCTGCGGGAAGTGCAAGAGCTTTTCAGCCAGGCGGAGGAACTGGAAGAAAAGGATGAGGACGGTTTTTTCCGGGTCCTGGACAGTGAAGGCGAGCTGCTTGGAAGGCTGGGCTATGGGCCGCCGGCGGATAAAAACATTACCGGCTACGCCGGTAGAGTTCCTTTCCTGGTCGGACTGGATGATCAATGGCGAGTAACGGGAGTGCTTATGCTGGACAGCCAGGAAACTGCGTCCTTCGCTATGCGAGTCAAAGAAGAACTGTCAGACTCCTGGAATCAAAAACTGCCGGATGAAGCCGTGGAGGCGGACGTTGACGCGGTCAGCGGCGCCACACAAACCAGCAACGCCCTGATCCGCGGAGTCGAAGCCGTCCTGGAAAGAGTGGTGTACAAACCGTATGACCCGGGAACTCAAGATGAACTGCTGAACGGTCAAATAGTACTAACCCTCCTGGTCGGCTGGTTCGTGATTATAAGCACAGCTGTCTTCTTCCTGCCTTTCTCGCCGACACCGATGGTCAGAAATCTCATCAATGGCCTGAGTGTGCTGATTCCAGGCCTCCTGGCTTCGACGATGCTGACGATAAACCTCCTGGGGCAGTGGCTCCAGGGCGAGTTTACATGGTCGATTCATTGGCTGCCGGCGGGCCTGGCTATCCTGGCTCTGCTGACACCTTTATTCACCGGGAAACACTACTATTGCTATTATTACTGCCCCTTCGGAGCAGCGCAGGAACTTCTAGGAAAATTCAAAACCTGCAGACACCACCCCGGCCATTTGGGGAGAAGTATTCTGAGAGCCATCAGAGCGACTCTTATAACTCTAGCGGCGCTGACGGTGGTTTTCGGATTGGCGCTTGATCTTTCATGGCTGGAGCCTTTCACCGCTTTCCAGTGGGCGGCAGCGCCGCTGCCGTCAGTGATTCTGGCGGCGGCTTTCCTGATTATCACCGTCTGGAGCCCCCGCCTTTGGTGCCGAATCTGCCCGACCGGCGGAGGTTTAGCCGCCATGCGAAGGCGGCCTTTGCGGAATAAAGATAGTCGTTTAAGCGTAACCAATTAAGGGTGAGACGAAGAGTGGAACAAAGAGTGCGACGAAGTGTTTAGAAGAGAGGCGTGAAGCCCATGACACCTAATCCCGCACTTCATCGAACACGTAAACCCACCCTTACTTTGTTACGCTTAAACCACCTGCTTCGACGGTGCCCACAAAATCTGCTGTCGAGGCAAAAAAAGAGTTTTGTGAAACCCTAGACAAGGTTAACAACGCGAAGTCTCATACAAGCCCGACCGCCGGCACGGTGCGCCGGATACCCCGTAGAAGAAACAATAATGAATATTGAATTTTGAATTCTGAATGTTGAGTTTAGGACAGACCATGCAGTTCCACTTCAAAATTCATC
>PUNB01000137.1 GCA_003552565.1 Lentisphaerota bacterium | reverse complement strand
GCTTGTATGAAACACAATTCTGAATGTTGAATATTGAATGATGAATTTTGATGTGGAACTGTCTGGTCTGTCCGAAACTCAACATTCAGAATTCAAAATTCATTATTAGTGTTCCCTGTTTCTTCTACGGGGTATCAGGCGCCGCGCGCCGGCGGACGGGCTTATGTGAGACTTCGTCTCGGTAATCGGTTATCAGTCATCCGAGTACCGTAATCGTAAAGTATCTCCCTCGGGGTATCAGGCGCCCCACGTCGGCGGCTGGGCTCATACGCAATGCTTCAGTAAAATGATGAACGACCGTGCTTCTTGAACAAGTTCCGAAAGGTGTTATTATATTAACACGCATTGACGCAAGAACAACCCCCTTCAGCGGGGAAGCAAAAGAAAAAAGGAACATAAAATGACAGAACATCGCGTTTACAACTTTTACCCCGGCCCTGCCACTCTTCCGACGGAAGTCATGGAACAGGCTCAAAAAGAATTTGTTAACTACCAGGGCCTCGGCATGGGCATTATGGAATGCAGCCACCGCGGCAAGGAATTTGATCAAGTCCTGCAAACGGCGGAACAGAATATTCGCGAACTGATGGGTATATCCAATGATTACGCCGTGCTTTTTCTGCAGGGCGGCGCCAGTTTGCAATTCTCCATGGTGCCGATGAATCTCAACCCTGACCAGGACACTGCTTTATACGCCGACACCGGCAGCTGGGCGGAAAAAGCGATTAAAGAAGCCAAGCTTCTGGGGCCGACAAAAACCGTATTCAGCGGCAAAGGAAACAACTACACCAGCATTGATGATTGCGAAAGCTGGGACATGGCCACCGAAAACGGAGAAGACCCAGCCTATCTCTATGTCTGCAGCAATAACACGATTTTCGGCACCCAGTTCCATCGATTCCCGGAGTTTCCGAAAATCCCATTGGTCGCCGACATGTCCAGTGACATCATGTCCAGAGTAATTGACATCAATCGTTTCGGCATGGTTTTCGCGGGAGCCCAGAAGAATCTCGGCCCGGCCGGAGTAACGGTGGTGATTATCCGCAAAGACCTGGCCATGAAAGTCGGCGACAACGTGCCGACGATGCTTAAATACACCACCCACATCGATAAAGGCTCCTGCTTCAACACTCCTCCGACTTTCTCCATCTACATGGTTGGACTGGTACTTGAATGGATCAAACGGCAAGGCGGCCTGGCGCAGGTGGAAGCTGCCAACGCTCATAAAGCGGCCATGCTCTACTCGGCGATTGACAATTCCGATCTTTATCGAGGCACGGTGGAGGAAAGCTGCCGCTCGCAAATGAACGTCACTTTCCGTCTGCCGAACGAAGATATGGAGGCGGAATTCATAAAGCAGGCCACTGAGAACGGCATGGTGGGGCTCAAGGGGCACCGTTCGGTCGGCGGCATCCGGGCCAGCATCTACAACGCCATGCCCGTGGACGGAGTGAAGGCGCTGGTTGAGTTCATGGGTGAGTTTGAGCGGAAGAGCTGAAGAAATGATTTCTTACGATTTCAATCAAAATAATGTTGTCGTCACCGGCGGCACTCGCGGTATCGGTCGGGCGATCTCGGAGGCTTTTCTCAGAGCCGGTGCCCGAGTGATCGCCGTATACGCCGGCAACCGCCAGGCTGCCGAAGCCTTTGCCTCGGACAATCGGGAATTCGCTGATCAGCTCACCGTTTATCAGGCTGATGTTTCCAATTACGAGCAGGTGGAAGAATTATTTCAGTGGCTGGAGAAGGAAATTAAGCAGCTGCACGTGCTGGTCAACAACGCCGGCATTCGCCGGGACGCGATTGTCGGCATGATGACCGAAGAGGAATGGCGGGGGGTCATTGACACCAATCTCTCCAGTGTTTATATGATGTCCAAATTCGCCATTCAAAACATGCTCGGCAAACGCTACGGCCGGATCATCAATATAACCTCCCCATCCGGAGAAAAAGGTTTTCCCGGCCAGGCGAACTACGCCGCCAGCAAAGCCGGCCAAGTGGCTTTCAGTAAATCCATGGCCCGGGAAGTGGGCAAACGTAAAGTAACCGTCAACTGCGTTTCTCCAGGATTTATTGACACCGAACTGCTTGACGGGCTGCCGGAAGAACAGCTCAAAGCTTATCGTCAGATGACGGCCTTGCAGCGATTCGGCAAGCCCGAAGAGATCGCTGCCGCAGTTCTCTTCCTGGCCTCCGAAGAAGCTTCTTACATCACCGGCGCCACCCTGGAAGTAAGCGGCGGGGTATGATGGTGATAGGCGCAAGCTGATTCCTATTTGCGTTAATCTGCGCGAAATCCGTGGTTGTAGAAAAACGGCTCAACAGGAAAATCTGTGGGTAGGGTGTTAAAGAGATTCGAGTGTACGAGTACGGTAAATGCGGCATCGTTATACGGTTTCGTACTCGTACACGCAAATCTTTCGTCTCCTGCCTGTTACCCCGCGGGAGAGACTTGGGTGTTACAACACTTTGTCGCGAACTTAGTCGCGCACTTTGTTCGATTCAGTTTTTTGTTTTCGACTAGGTGCGAGACAAGGTGCGAGACAAAGTTTTATTGTTTTGTGCATGTAGAGACCGTAAACACCTTTTCGCATAGCCTCTAGCAGGGCATTTCTAAAACCATCGGAACACTCGGAATTCCTTCAATGTACCGCCATTCCGTAGTCGGCACAAAACCCAGCCTTTTATAAAAACCCTGAGCCGCCGGTACGGCATTGACGGTGATTTTCAGGTCGGCTTGGTCTTTGTTTCTGCTCTGAATGCGGTCAATGAGCCGTTTGAACAATAGACCTCCTGCACCACTGCCTTGATACGCCGGCAGAACAAAAAGCAGGGTGATATGAGCCGGAAGCACGAACTCCCCGACAGCCGCGATGTTTTCCTCCTCTTTCAACAGCCATACTTCAGCTCCTTCCCGCATCCGCGCCAATATATTTTCCGCAGCCGCGTAAACCGCAAAACCCCGGCGGCCTGACTCTGTACACTCAGAAGCGACAAAGGCGTTAAATACTTCCATAAGCTTGGACGATACTTCCGAAGCTTCGGAAGGGAGCATTTTTTTAGATTGCAGATTCTTCATTTGTTGTCCAGTGTTAAGCTTTTGGCCTACAGTATACTGTTTGGCATGAAATACAAAGATGTTTGTGTGAAACTCGTAATGCGTTAATGAAAGATGAAAGCTGTTTATAGTTTTGAACCGCCAATGGACACGAATAAACGCGAATAAAAGAGGAAGCCGGCTGAATTATTCGTGTTTATTAGCGTACAATAGCGGTTCTGAGATAAGAAATCGCCAGGCAGCTTATTGCATAAATAGTTTGCACTATCAATAAGCCGAGTTACAGTAAACATCAGATTCCTGGAATAAACACTTATTTCAGGAGATGTAATCGGTTATTTAAAATAACATAAACAACCAACCTAGGAGATAAAGAAATGAGATCATCCACCAGTGATAAACCAGTTGAATGCAAAGATGATTTGTTTTGCGGGGTGAACATGCCGCAGAGCGACGATCCGGCGGCGATGTCGGACCTGGAAAAGAAGCATGTGCCGGTAATCACAGCACCGGACACTGTAAATCAGGGCGAGTGCTTTGAAGTTATTGTGGAAGTGGGCAAACACATGGCCCATCCGAATGAGCCGGGACATTTCATCAACTTTGTTGAACTGTACGCGGACCATACCTATCTGGGCCGTCAGCATTTTGTCCACACCACCACTTGTCCGGTTGCCAAATTCTGCGTCAACCTCCAGCACATGCACAAGCAGCTGCGGGCCTTTGAATGGTGCAATCTGCACGGCACCTGGGAAGGACGAAAAGAATTGACATTACAATAAAGCTATAAAAGTATGACTTATCAAAACAGTGACAACTTAAGGCAAAAAAGGTGCAAAGCCTGCGAAGGCGGCACTGAACCGATGTCAGAAGAACAAGCCCAAAAGCTGCTGCCGTCAATCTCTGGGTGGAATATCAATGGCAAGAGAATTGAAAAAAGCTTCAAGTTTAACAATTACTACAAAACCATAGCCTTTGTCAATGCTGTGGCTTGGATCGCCAACCGTGAAGATCACCATCCCGACTTGGAAGTCGGATACGGGAAATGCATGGTTTATTTTTCCACCCACTCAATCGGCGGCCTTTCGGAAAATGACTTTATCTGCGCAGCCAAAGTAAATGCGCTGTTCGAAGACTGATTTCAACTCAAGGAGAAAAATATGGCCAATATAACCTTAAAAGGAGAGCCGATACACACCGCCGGCTCATTGCCGTCAACTGGCAATCAGGCTCCAGATTTCACCCTTACAGGTACGGATTTAGCGGAATATAACTTATCTTCTTTCCAAAGTGGAAACATAGTCATGAATATATTCCCGAGCCTGGACACCTCGGTGTGCTCCGCTACGGTGCGTGAATTCAACCAAAGAGCCGCCGAGATATCCAAGGGGTCGGTGCTGTGTATTTCCATGGACCTGCCTTTTGCCCAGCAAAGATTCTGCGGAGCGGAAGGCATTGAGAGAGTCACCATGCTCTCCGCTTTTCGGCACCCGGAATTCGGCGAGGCTTACGGAGTGAAAATCACCGACGGTCCGATTGCCGGGCTGCTGGCGCGCTCCGTTCTGGTTGTTGATGCAAACGGCACTGTCAAGCACTCCGAACTGGTGCCGGAAATCGCCCAGGAACCTGATTATGACGCGGCATTGAAGTCAATGGCTTGATTTGCCCGGGGTTCTACCCGCAGGGGGTATTTAATTACACAAGGCCGAGGAATCGCGATTTATAGCAGGGTCGGCGACCACGCCGACTTTTTATGACGGCGAGACACCGTCGCTGCTTTATATTAACGCCCGGCCTTTATAATTTATCTGCGGGGACCTGATCACACTTCGTGTGGTCAGGCACTAAACCGAATGGAAACCGGTGTGATTTCTGGTGTGCGTTTTCGACTAGCGACAAACGACAATATCACCGCCACAGACGATTGATGCATTCGCCCTCGTCAAGCGCTAAAAACGACGAACAAGGAACGAAGAACTGCGATATGTATAAGCCTGATCGCCAGTGCAAGGCACCTGATACCCTAAGGCAGAACACCGGTGGACGACAGTCCGCCTCAGGCGGAACAAGAGCGGTTGAAGATTGGAACGCGCTTTACTCGTAATCCGTTATCGTCGCCCGCTATCGTCAACCGCTTCGTAACTGATTCATTGTCCCCATCTGCGTAAATCTGCGTATTATGCGGTTGAAAATACTTTGTGACTTTTTGTGTTTTTCGTGGCTATTAAAAGACGAAGTCTCACATAAGCATAATTATCCCCCAATCCCCATGATCAGTTTTATTAAAGTAAAAACTGCGAGTCAGGCCGCTGAAATTGCTCAATTGGCTCGTGAAATCTGGATGGAGCATTACGAGCCTATTATCGGCCGGCCGCAGGTTGAATACATGCTGGAGAATTTCCAAAGCGCCACGGCCATTCAGCAGCAGACAGCGGAAAACCATGATTATTACCTGATCAAGCGTTCCGGAGACAACGCCGGTTATCTGGCGCTGGCGCCGGATCATGAAGCGTTGAAGCTGAGTAAGTTTTATCTGCGAAAAGATCAACGTGGACAAGGGTTGGGGAAAATCATGATGGAGTTTGTCGAACAGCTCGCGATCAATCGGGAAGAGAAATTAATCAGACTGACAGTGAATAAGAATAACACTGATTCCATTTCTTTTTATCTCAGGCAAGGTTTCTCCAATGTAGGCCCGCTTGTCCAGAACATAGGCGGCGGTTTTGTAATGGATGATTTTGTTCTGGAGAAAAGACTTGCATGATGCCGCCCGGCCTCGGGCGGTAAAAAACGGCGGAGACCCGCCGTCTCCAGGCGCTCTGGAAAGCAGGCTTCGTCCCTCACACT
>PUNB01000186.1 GCA_003552565.1 Lentisphaerota bacterium | reverse complement strand
ATGCAAGAATTATGTTGCGAGATACGCTGACTCAAGTCACTATCAATCACAAAAAAATGTTTTTCGCAACATAACGCGGAACGCAACATAACGAGACTTATGTTGCATGCAACATAAGTCCCGAACCTTGTCCCGAACCATATTCCATTTCGGATGAAAACATTAAAACCAATCGGATTTCGGTTCGGGATCCGCCTGAGGCGGATTAGAGATAAGGTTATAAGCAACACAAATTCAGCTCATTACTTCTTTTCGCAAGGGGTCAAGCAAGGTTGAGACGAAGGGTGGGATGAAGAGGAAGCTGAAGTATTTAGAAGAGAGGCGGGAGACTATGACACTTAATCCCGAACTTAATCGAACACTTGATCCCACACTTACTTGGTTACACTTAAACCACCTGCTTAGTCGGTAAATCCTGCTGACGAGGATTGCGCGCGGGGGCGGAATTCAACGGGCTGCATGTTCAAACCTGAAACAAACAGAGGAGAATTTCAATCATGAAACAGCAACAGCCGAAAAAAATCACTGATTACAAAGCGGCTGTGTTCGACATGGACGGAGTGGTGACACAGACGGCGACGGTTCACGCCCGGGCGTGGAAAAAAATGTTTGATGATTTTTTGCGCTCTTACAGCCAGCGGCATAATCTGCCCTTTCAGGAGTTCGACATGGAATCTGATTACCGGGATTATGTTGACGGACTGCCGCGTTTCGAAGGAGTACACCGCTTCCTGGCCTCCCGCGGGATAGAGCTGGAAGAAGGAAGCGAGGAAGATCCGGAGGACAGCGAAACCGTGTTCGGATTGGGGAAACGTAAGAATAATTATTTTAATCAAGTGCTTGAACAGGAGGGAGTGCAGGTTTATCCCGATTGGCTGGAGCAGGTCTATAAATGGCGGCAACAGGGAATGAAAACGGCGATCGTATCTTCCAGTCGCAATTGCCGGGCGGTGATAGCCGCAGGGGGAGTGGAGCACTTGTTTGACACGCGGGTGGACGGCGAAGTGTCGCGCCAGCTTAACCTGAAAGGAAAACCGGATCCGGATATTTTTATCGAGGCCGCGAATCGCCTGCAGGTGGTCCCGGCGGAGGCTGTGGTTTTCGAAGACGCGGTATTCGGAGTGCAGTCGGGCAAAGCCGGAAAATTCGGCTTGGTCGTCGGGGTGGCGCACAAGCAAAATCATCAGCAGCTGCTGGATAACGGCGCCGATGTCGCGGTTGAAAAATTGACCGAGCTGGTATGATTAATTATTCAGGCTGGATTAAGCTCTCTTCTTTCTTTTCGCGAAAAAAGAAAGAAGCAAAGAAAACCGAAAGCGCCGAAAAGGACAGTCACATAGAAAACCGAAAAGGATCACAAAAAAATGCAACAACAACAGTTGAAAAATCTCCAGACACAAGAGGCGAAAAATGAGTTGTTTAAACGGTTGGAGGGCAAGGAGCCGGCTCTGTTTTTTGATTATGACGGAACTTTGACGCCGATTGTCAACGATCCCGGGGCGGCCCTGCTGGAACCGTCGATGAGAGAAGCGCTGCGGCAGCTGGCGGCCGTCTATAAAGTGGCTTTAGTCAGCGGCCGCGATCTGCAGACCTTGCGCAATTTTGTCCAGCTGGAGGAAGTGTATTACGCCGGCAGTCACGGCTTTGATATCGTCGGCCCCGGCGGTGTGCGCGAACGCAACCAGGAGGGCGAGGCTTGCCGGGAAGAACTGGCGAGCGCCGAGAAGGAACTTGCCGAGCGGCTGAGTCAGGTGCGGGGCTGTGAGATTGAACGCAAAGCTTACGCGGTGGCGGTGCATTACCGTAACGTGGAGGAGGAAGATCTGCCGTCGGTATTTCAAGTGGTAGAGGAAGTGGTGGCGAGTCATGCCAAGCTGCGCCAGGGCGGCGGCAAAAAAGTCTTTGAGCTGCGTCCGGATGTTGACTGGGACAAGGGCAAAGCTGTGCTCTGGCTGCTGCGGGCGCTGGGTATGGATCGACAGGATGTGGTGCCTTTTTATCTTGGTGATGATCTCACTGACGAAGATGGATTCCGAGCCCTGAAAGGAAAAGGTGTATCCATTTTTGTCGGCGAGCTTGATCGCGAAACCGAGGCTGAATACCAACTCGACGGAGTCGAACAGGTGAAAGAGTTTCTAAATATGATGGTCGATGCGGCCGATTGATGCTCGCATGCTCAAAAAGAACGGGTAATTAATGGTTTCATCGGTGAATAATCAAGAAGCTTATGTGAGACTTCATGGTTTCAGTGTTCAGGTGTCAGGGAGACTTCTCTGAAACCCGAAACCTGACACCAGAAACCATTCAACAAGTCTCACCTTCGGGGTATCCGGCGCATTGCGCCGGCGGTCTCTATCGGAAAAGTCTGCAAATTTAACAGAAGGAAACAAAGAAAACGAAGTTTTCAATCTTTGACATTTTCTTTTGCCTTCCCTTTGTTCCCTTCGTTAACTTCTGTTCAAAAAAAGCGCATGTCCGAATTCGCATTAATTAATCAGGTTAGCGGTTCAAAAATAAATCGCTACAATCTATTTACCAAGAAGGAATTTCTTATGGAGCCGGAAAAAACCGATTCATCCGTTGGTGCGGGTCCCAACATAGCCGAGCGTCTCACGGAAATCGCCCGGCGTAATCCTTATCAGCGGGCGCTGATTTTTCCTCAATCCCGTGACCGGCTGGGGCGGAGGGCCTGGACTCAATTGAGTTTCAAGCAGCTGGAAGAACTCAGTTGTAAATACGCCTGGGGATTAGCGGAAATGGGGTTGAAGCGCGGGATGCGGACTCTCCTGATGGTGCGTCCCAGCCTGGATTTTACAGCTCTAACTTTCGCTTTGTTCAAGCTGGGAGCGGTGCCGGTGATGATCGATCCCGGGATGGGGATACGCGGTTTTATTCAGTGCGTACGCCAGGTAGAGCCCCAAGCTCTGCTGGGAGTACCGGCGGCGCATGTTTTGAGGATGGCGGCGCGTTCCGCTTTCAACAGTGTTGAACTGCCGGTGGTGCTGGGGAAAAGTCGTATCTGCTGTCGCCGTTCCACTGATGAGATAATCCGGCGTGCTCCGGCTGATTGTCAGATGGCCGCGGCGGCCGTCGAGCCAGAGGAGACGGCGGCGATTCTTTTCACTACCGGCAGTACCGGTCCAGCCAAAGGAGTGGTGTACACGCATGGTATATTCGCCACCCAGGTGCGGATGCTGAGCGAAGTGTACGGGATTTCCGACAGGGACATGCACCTGCCGTGCTTTCCGCTTTTTTCTCTCTTCTCGACCGCTCTTGGCGCCACCGCGGTGATCCCGCAAATGGACCCGACCAGACCGGCTGAAGTTGACCCCCGGAACATTGTCGAGGCGGTGGAAAACCACGGGGTCACTTCCTCTTTCGGCAGCCCGGCTCTGTGGCGGACGGTTACTGATTATTGCCTGCATCATCAGATTAAACTGCCTGCCTTGAAAAAGGTGCTGATGGCCGGAGCGCCGATCCCCGCCTATATCCACGACCGGCTGCTTAATCATATACTGCCCGCTGACGCGGAAACCCATACTCCCTACGGCGCCACCGAATCTTTGCCGGTGGCTGACTTCACCGGCACTGAGACGCTGAATGAAACCTGGGAAAAGACGGTCGACGGCGCCGGGGTTTGTGTCGGCCGGCCGGTGCCGGAGCTGCGGGCGGAAATCATCGCAGTCAGTGATCAGCCGATAAAAGAGTGGAGTGCCGATTTACGGGCACCTCCGGGGGAAGTCGGCGAGATCGCCGTCAAAGGACCGGTGGTGACCAAGGAATACTTCAATCGCCCTGAACAGACGGAACTGGCCAAAATGCTGGATCCGGAGGACGGGGCGGTCTGGCATCGGATGGGTGACTTGGGGTATTTCGATGATCAAGGAAGGCTGTGGGTGTGCGGGCGTAAAAGTCATCGGGTGACGACCGCGTCGGGAGTCAAGTACAGCTTGTGCTGCGAAGCTGTGTTCAATCAGCATCCCGGAGTTTATCGCAGCGCTCTGGTGGGAGTGCCCGACTGCCGGTCGGAAGCGAAGCTGCCCGTATTGACGGTTGAACCGGAGCCGGGATGTTTCCCGAAAAATGCGGAAGCGCGACACCAGTTCCAGCGGGAGCTTCTCGAGCTAGGGGGTGAACATGCGATGACGCGGGATATCAGCATCATCCTTTTTAAACGAAAATTTCCGGTGGACATCCGGCACAACGCCAAAATAAAACGGGAACTGCTGGCCCAGTGGGCCGATAAAAACAACACAGACGAGATTTTCTATCCAGTAAAGAAGTGCTGATGTTTCAGCGGGAAGATTGAAAACGGTGTCAACAAAGAGCGCAATGAGTACACAGACAGAAAGATATCGATAAATTCAGGAATAATTTGTTGGGCTGAGATAAAATGAAGAAATGGAAGACTATCTTTGGAACCATTGGCGGGACGGCATTCCTGTTCGCCGTTGCCTGCATCTTGTCCGGATGCGGAACCACCAGCACCTACCCGATATCATATGCGGACGCCGAATCTTTGTTATTGGAGAGATTGAGTCTTGATCGAGATAAGATGATACAAAATGACCGCGCAAGCGCGGTCATTTTGAGGGTGAAGGCTAACGTTGGGATTAAAATATGAAGGCGAGTCCTCTAATTTGACTTTTTCCGAAGAAGTCTCAAGCCGTTGAATATAACCAGGAGGGAAGCTCCCGTATCCGCGGCGATGGCCATCCAGAGAGTGGCCCAGCCCGGCAATGCCAGGATCAGGAACAGCGCTTTCAGGCCGAGGGAGAAGATAATGTTTTGTTTGATTATACGCAGAGTGCGCCGGGAGTGGCGGATCAGCCACGGCAGGCGGGAAAGATCGTCCGACATCAAGGCTATGTCCCCGGTTTCGATCGCCGCGTCGGTTCCGATCGCCCCCATAGCCACGCTCAAGTCGGCCCGAGCCATGGCGGGGGCGTCGTTTATGCCGTCACCCGCCATGGCAACTCGGCTGTAATTCCGGGTCATTTCTTCTATCGCCTTAATTTTGTCCTCCGGCAGCATTGCGGCTTTGCAGGCGGGAATGCCGATTTCCCGGGCTATGGCATTAGCCGTGCCCTCATTGTCGCCAGTTAACATCATGATCTGATTAACCCCGATTTGTTTCAGTTCACGAATCACTTCCGCCGCTTCAACCCGGGGACTGTCGGCAAGTGAAACCAGACCACAGACGTGCTCCTCGTTTCCGAGGGCGATTACAGAATGGCCCTCATCCTCAAGTTCCGCTATCCGTCGCTTGATCTCCTCCGAGGCCAGGTTTTTCCGCTCCATAATACGGCTGCCCCCAATCCAGTATTTTCCACCTTCCAGTGTCGCCTCCGCCCCTTTCCCCTTTATCGCCTGGAAATCGGACGAAGGGATGAGTGCGATTTTTTCTTCCCGGGCACGTTCTTCAACCGCCCGGGCGAATGGATGTTCACTTTGCCTTTCCAGGCTGGCCGCGAGGCGTAATATTTCTTGTTCGGTATGATTATCCAGAGGAATAATCTTCTGGACATTTGGCTGACCGTAGGTCAAGGTTCCGGTTTTATCAAAAGCCAATGCTTCGATATTTCCCGCGATTTCCAGGTAAATACCGCCTTTTATCAGAATTCCGGCCCGGGCCGCGGAGGTCAGGCCGGCCACAATACTGACTGGAGTGGAGATGACCAGAGCACAAGGGCAGGCTATAACCAAAACAACCAAACCACGATAAATCCATGGAGTCCATTCCGCAACAAACAAAAGAGGCGGGAACACAGCCACGACAAGAGCCAGCGAAATCATTGCCGGAGTGTACCAGCGGGCGAATTTATCAACCCACTGTTCGGCCGGAGCCCGGCGTGATTCAGCTTCTTCCACCATGTGGATAATCCGGGCCAAAGTCGTGTCCTCGACCCGGTGGGTTACTCGGAAAGTAAGAGCGCCTTCTCCATTAATAGTTCCGGCATAGACCGCGTCTCCCGGCT
>PUNB01000066.1 GCA_003552565.1 Lentisphaerota bacterium | reverse complement strand
CGTGTCAGTCCTCTAATTTCACTTTATAAACTCGATTGGCTGACTCGCAACCATGAAATATGCGAAAAGGGCTGCATTTTGAACCACGAATGGACACTAATGTACACTAATAGGAACAATTTAAAAGGGCTGAGGGCTGAAAGCTGAGACCTGAAGTTAGCAAAAGGGCTGAAACCTGAAGGCTGAAAGCTGAGGTCCGAGACCGGAGATCCGAGGTCGGAGCCGCAAGCCGGGGGACCGGCTTCCTCCAGGCGGCTCTGCGAGCCGGAAAATTCCGCGCGAAGCGCGCTGGATGGAGGCCGGCGGTCTCCACTGGGAAAAGCACTCTGCTGCTTCTCTGGAGCTATCTCTAGCGGAGCGGGTGGTAAATATAATGTTTTATACTCTTTGCTTTCTTCGCGATCTTCTGTTAAAAAGTGTTTGTTATGGAGCCGCCCGGCCTCGGGCGGTATTAACGGCGGCGGCCCGCCGTCTCCAGGATACCGCCCTCCGACACTCCCCCCTAAGCTTCTGTCCCTGAAGCGATACATTCGATGATCCTATCCTGGTCTTCGCTCGCCAGTTCAGCGGAAAGCGGCAGGCAGAGTATTCTATCGGCAATGTTTTCTGATATTTCCATTTTACACTTTTCCGGGCTCAAGGCTTCGACGGTGTTTAATGACGGATAAAAATAGCGGCGCGGGAAAATATTCATTTCATTCAGGCGATATTGTACTATTTTTAACGTTTCTGGATTTTCAAACAATACGGGGAAATAAGCGCAGTTATTATTGTCCGCCCGCCATTCGGGAATATCGAGCCGGCCGGACAGGCTTTCATGGTATTTAATCCAGGCCTGGCGCCTCCGTTCGATGATTTCGTCGATATCATCCAGGACGCAAAGCCCCATCGCCGCCTGAAATTCATTCATTTTAGCGTTGATCCCCAGTTCTGCAATCTCTTCCGGCCCGCTGATGCCGAAGTTGATCATCCGCTGGGCCCGTTCCAAATGCTCTTTCTGTTTAAAGATGATCGCGCCTCCTTCCATGGTGTGGAAAAGCTTGGTGGCATGGAAGCTCAGGGTGGCCGCATGGCCATAATTCAGCAGGCTTTGGTTTTGGTAATTGACCGCGAAGGCGTGGGCGGCGTCATAGACAATTTTCAGGTTGTGTTTACGGGCCGTTTTTTCGATGGCTTCGGTGTCGCAGGCGTTGCCGAAGACATGCACCGGTACGATGCCGGCGGTATTTGGGGTTATCTGTTTTTCTATCCGCGCTGGGTCAAGACAGAAAGTATTCGCTTCGATGTCGGCGTACCGCGGGCGGATGTTTTCCCAGGCTAATGAACTGACGGTCGCCGGGAAGGAAAACGGGGTTGTCACTGCTTCGCCGCGAATGTTGACGGCGCGATAGGCGATCTGCAAAGCCAAGGTGCCGTTGGCCACCAGGAGAAGGTTGTCAACACCGAGATAATCTTCAAGACGGCGGGTTAACTCCTGCAGTAAAGGACCGTTGTTGGTTACCTGACCGGAATCGTAAATCCGTTTGATGTACTCTTCCAGCCGCCGGCGGTCAGGCAGCCAGGTTTTGGTGACGTTTATCTTTTCTTGCATTTTCGGTTGTCTGTTCAAATGAGATACAAAATATAACCGGGAAACAGTTATTTAACCGCGAAAAACACGAAAAAGAGTACAGTTTTTCACCACCCGTTCGCTTCGCTCACTAGAGTGAACCGCAGGACGTAATGCCCTCCGGGCAAACGTCCCAAGGGAGGAAGGCAGAGTTTTTCCGGCAAAGCCGGCGGCAAATGGCTTCTCTTTGCTGCTGCTCTGCGTTATCTCTAGCGAAGCGGGTGGTAAATAAAATCACCTTTTTTCGTAATTTTTTTCGAGCCAGCGCCGGTATTCTCCAGTGCGGACGGTTTCGACCCAGTCTTTATTTTCCAGATACCAGCGGACGGTTCTCCGCAGGCCGGAGGCGAAGCTGACTGAATGCTTCCAGCCCAGCTCTCGTCGGATACGGGTGCTGTCGATGGCGTAACGGCGGTCATGGCCGGGCCGGTCTTTGACGAAGCTGATAAGTTTTTCAATCTCCCGGTGATCAATTCCCTTCAACTCCGCGTACACAGCGCACAGGGTTTTCACTACATCGATGTTATGCTGTTCATTGCCGCCGCCGATATTGTAAGTCCTCCCGTTTCTGCCGCCTTTGATAACCCGCCAGACTCCATCGTTGTGGTCATCGACGTGCACCCAGTCGCGCACGTTCATGCCGTCGCCGTAAACCGGCAGAGGTTTTCCGGCGTCCATGTTCAGGATCATCAGCGGGATCAGTTTTTCCGGGAACTGATACGGTCCGTAGTTGTTGGAGCAGTTGGAAATCGTTACCGGCAGGTTGTAGGTGTGAAAATAGGCGGATGCAAAATGGTCGCCGCCGGCCTTGCTGGCGCTGTAGGGACTGCGCGGGTCGTAGGGCGATGTTTCGGTGAACTTCCCGGTTTTTCCCAGGGATCCGTAAACTTCATCGGTGGAGATATGGTGAAAGAGCACATCGTCACGCCCCCGCCAGTGCTCGCGGGCGGCTTCCAGGAGGATGAAGGTGCCCATGACATTGGTCTGAATAAACTCCGCCGGGCCGTGGATCGAGCGGTCGACGTGACTTTCCGCGGCGAAGTGGACAACGGTATCGATATCGTACTGACTGAAAATGTCGCGTACAAGCTCCGTCTCCGTAATGTCGCCCTGATGAAAGAAATAGCGGCTTTGTCCCCAAGTTTCATCAATGTCCGCAAGGTTGCAGGGATTGCCCGCGTAAGTGAGGGCGTCGAGGTTGATTATTCGCCCTGTGAAATCGGGTTTGTTGAACAGCCAGCGAATGAAGTTCGAGCCGATGAAGCCGCTGCCGCCGGTGACCAGGATTGATTGCAGTTTTCTTTTAGGGGCTGTCATGAGTCGGCGGTTTCGGTTATGGTTGTGGAAATTGAACCTTGTGTGAAACTTAATTTTTACAGAAGGTCGCAAAGGACGCAAAGAAATATATTTTTATCAAAAACTCTTAGCGAACTTGGGGATCTTCTGTTCAAAATGTGTTTCCGCCTCGGGGTGTCCGGGGCGTAAACGCTCGGCGGTCGGGCTTATGTGAGACTTCGTCTTTTTATAGCCACAAGAAACACCCGACTCCGCAAAGCCTACGTCGCGGCATGCAAAAAGTCACAAAAAAACAATTTAATCGCGAATCGGGTTAATCTTCGCTAAAGAGATCAAAGACAGAAAAATCCAACGGACAAAAGATTGCAGGATTCTGCATGGCACTAACCACTCTGTTGGGATGCTTGTGGCATTTTATTCCATATTCCTGTCTTCAAACTCTTCGGCAAGTTCCAGCAGGTACTGCCCGTAAGCCGACTTGTTAAGACTTTCGGCCAGTTTTCGCAGGGAGGGCAGGTCAATGTAACCCATGCGGTAGGCTATTTCCTCAATTGAACTGAGCATGAATCCCTGCCGTTCCTGGATGGTTTTCACAAACATGCCGGCTTCGAGCATGCTTTCCGGGGTGCCTGTGTCGAGCCAGGCGAAGCCGCGGCCCATTATCTGAATGTGGAGTTTTCCCTGTTCAAGATAAACTTTGTTCAGATCGGTGATTTCCAGCTCGCCGCGCTCGGAAGGCTTGAGGGCGGCGGCGATGTCAATGACGCTGTTGTCATAGAAATAAAGTCCGGGCACCGCCCATTTAGAGCGGGGGCGCATTGGTTTTTCTTCGAGCGAAATGACCCGCTTGCTCTTATCGAATTCCGCGACTCCGAACCGGTGGGGATCGTGAACCGGGTAGCCGAAGATGACGGCGCCCTGCTCCAAGGCCGCCGCCTGCTGCAGCATCGGCCTGAAACCGGTGCCGTAGAAGATGTTGTCGCCGAGGACAAGGGCGACTTTGTTATCGCCGATGAAATCCCGGCCGACAATAAAAGCTTCCGCCAGTCCGCGGGGCCGCGGCTGGATAGCGTAGGAGATGTTCAGTCCCAGATAGCTGCCGTTGCCGAGCAGCCGCTCCATGTTGGGGGTGTCTTCGGGGGTGGAGATAATCAGAATCTCCCGGATTCCCGCCAGCATCAGAGTGGAGAGCGGATAATAGATCATCGGCTTGTCGTAAACCGGAAGAAGCTGTTTTGAGACTACGGATGTGGCCGGGTAAAGCCGGGTGCCGCTGCCGCCCGCTAGAATGATGCCTTTCATGAGAGAATTGTTCCAGTTTTTAATATTTCAACCACGAAATACACGAAAAAAGACGAAAAGGGCTGCTTTTGAACCACGAATGGACACTAATGTACACGAATAGGAACAGTTTGAACAGAAGGAAACGAAGGTAACGAAGATTTATCAATTATTTGTTTTCTGTGCCGCCTGTCTTCGTTTTCTTTGTTGCCTTCTGTTGAAATTTTTTTGTTATGGAGCCGCCCGGTCTCGGGCGGTAATTAACGGCGGCGGCCCGCCGTCTCCAGGATGTCGAACCTCCAGTCCTCCGATCTCCCGCCCTATTATCACTACTCATTCGCTTCACTTAAGAAAATTTCGTAGTTAGAGGGTGTCACGGTCAGGGTATCAGCATGCGGATAATTACGGGTGAAAGTTTTAGGGAAAAGTGTTCTGTTCTTTTTAGGATTCCACTTGAATTCATAAGCGCGAAGGTGCTGATTTGTTTCTTCAATGTAGTCAATTTCCTGCTGCTGTGTGGTGCGCCAGAAATATTGCGAGGCGGCCATCCCGAGGTTGGAGGTCAGCTTCAACCTTTCGGAAATAAGGTAATTTTCCCATAAAGCTCCTTTGTCAGTTCGGCTTGAAAGCGGAAGAAAATTTCCGATGACTGCATTACGGATACCATTGTCAAAAAAATATACTTTCCTGCCTTTTTTAATTTCATTTCTGACATTGCGACTATAAGAAGGCAGTTTAAAAACGACAAAAGTTTTTTCCAGAAGGTCGATATATCGTTCCACCGTGTGGCTGTCCGCCCCAGTCATTTGTCCAATTTCCTGAAAGGATACTTCACCGCCGATCTGTAAAGCTAAAGCTTTGACAATTTTTTCCAGCAGAGCCGGCTTTTGTATGCCCTCCAAGGTTAAAACATCTTTGTAGAGGTAACTTTCAGTAAGCATTTTGAGAAGCTCTTCTTCATTTCCAATAGAGGTGGCGATTTCAGGATAGGTGCCGTATATTAGTCGTTGTTCCAGGAGGCGATGCTCTTCCAGCAGGCCGTGATGCTCAGTAAGTTCGGCAAAAGCAAGAGGGTAGAGAGTGTATTCGAATTTTCGGCCGGTAAGCGGTTCGGAGATTGAGGAATTAAGCTCCAGTGAGGACGAACCGGTGGCAATCACCTGAACTTCCGGTATTTGATCAGTGATCAGCTTCAGAGTGATGCCTATATTCGGAACACGCTGCGCTTCATCGATGCAGATGATTTCGTGACGGCCGATAATCGATCGTAATTTTGTTGAGGTACAATTGTTCAGAAGCTCTCGAATATCCGGTTCATCGGCATTGAGAAGCAAATGTTTCTTTTCTGTCCGGGCCAGTAAATTCTGGACGAGCGTGGTTTTGTCCGCCTGCCTGGGACCCAGAAGTACAATTGCTTTGCCTTGAAACAATCGCGCCTTCAAGCGTGGAATCAGCACTCTGGATATAATATTTCTGGAATTCATTCCAATAAAATAATACTTTTCTAGGAACATTTGAACAGAAGGAAACAAGGGTAACAAATAGTATGACTGGGGCAAGATTTGCCTCCTGTATCATTGCCCTCCTTCGTTATCTTCGTTTCCTTCTGTTACATTGTCTTCCTGTTTTTTTTCAGAAGATAACGAAGTAAGAGGTTATAAGTGCAGCCCACTCTGTTGCTTCTCTGGAGCTTTCTCTAGCGAAGCGGGTGGTAAATATAATTATTCTTTTAAATTTTCAGCTTTCTCTCGCAAGGCTGGTATATGATTTTGTGCCAAGTCCCATAGTATATCGTAGTCCACCACAT
>PUNB01000041.1 GCA_003552565.1 Lentisphaerota bacterium | reverse complement strand
CGGGGCAGACAGCCGAAACACAGACATTTTCCTGTTTCACTTGACATCCACCGGTGCAGGACTATCTTTCACCGGTTGCTGCAAAAAAGCAATTTCCTATTCCTGACGCTTGTGATTTCAATCCACTCCCACATAAACCCGGGCCACCCGGCCGCCGAGGGCGCAGATGATATCATAGGTATTGCTGGCCTTCAGTTCGGCCCAGTCCTGCACGGTTATCTGAGACCGCTCTTCCGCTCCGCCGATAAACACCGCCTCCTCCCCGCGCTCAACCGCGGGCGCCGGCTCCAAAGAAACATTGCAGTAATCCATCGACACCCGACCGAGGATCGGGCACGGCACTCCCTGGATCAGGACGTAGCCGCGATTGGATAGCGCCACCGGCACTCCGTCGGCGTAACCGGCGGAGATGGTCCCTACCAAAGTATCTTGAAGCAGCCGGTAAGTATGGCCGTAACCAATGGCCGTGCCGGCGGGCAGACGCCGGACCTGAACCACGCGGGATTTCAGAGTGAGAACTGAATGCAGCCGATAAGCCCGGCCGCCGGCGACATCAAAGGCGCCGTACAGATTAATGCCGGAACGCACCAGATTGAAAGGCGGCTGCGCTGATTCCGGCAGATTGTTAATACCGTCGCTGTTGGCGATATGTATCCAGGGAAAGGTTATGCCCGCGGTTCCCAGCTTGTTCAGCAAAGCTCGAAAAGCGCCGATCTGTTTTTGGGAAAAAGCGTTTTCCGGCTGGTTGGCGACCGGAAAATGAGAGTAGACTCCTTCCAGTTCCAGGCCGGGCATTCCGGCCATAGCCTGGATACTTTCCTCGGCTTCTCCGATGGGCACCCCGAGCCGGCCCATGCCGCTGTCGACAAGCACATGACACTTGGCGACACATTGTTTTTCCTCCGCCAGCCTACT
Organism: Lentisphaerota bacterium; assembly: GCA_003552565.1. GTDB lineage: Bacteria > Verrucomicrobiota > Lentisphaeria > Oligosphaerales > PUNB01 > PUNB01. The sequence continues at coordinate 5,080 of PUNB01000041.1, read as the reverse complement.
GATCCGGCGGGCGATTTCCACATCGGTAAGCGGCAGCCGGACACCCTTATCCAAAGCCGGCTCAATTTCATCCGGCAGCACCGCACCGAGTATCTGGGTCTGATAACCGAAACGTGTCAGGCTCAACGCTTCGGACAGATCAGCGACTCCGAACCAGCGGGCGCCGGCCTGATAAAGGGCCGCGGCGATCTTCTCCACCCCGAGGCCGTAAGCGTTGGCTTTCAATACCGGCATAACCTCACAAGGACGAACAGCCTGCTGAATACGGCGATAATTCTCGGCCAGCCCGTCCAAATCAACCTCCAGCCACACGCGGGAAAGCGGCGAACAGTATGACAAGTCATGATTATTATCCATCATTCAATCTTTCCCGTTGTGGTTATTAGAGGTTATGATTCAGAAGTTCGGAGTTTCCAGGGTCTGAAAGCGTAGCACCGCGCCGAAGGCGCTTTCGGATTGCGATCACACATAAGCCCCCCCAACGCAATGCGCCTGATACCCCGAAGGAGAGACTTGTTTAATGGTTTCTGGTGTCAGGTTTCGGGTTTCAGAGAAGACGGTGAAACCACGAAGTCTCACATAAGCCCCGCCACCGGCGCAAGGCACCGGATACCCTGAGGGAGAGACTGGTGCGGCAAAAAACTTTGTCTCGAATCCGCCTCAGGCGGATCCCGAATCTTGTCCAGTGTTTTTTGACTTTGGAATTAGGTTCGGGACAAAGTTCGGGACAAGGTTAACAACGTGAAGTCTCACATAAGTCTGAACTTTCCCGATTTTTGCATGTTCATATTATCCTGTCAGAAAAATGAGAAAACTTCAGTTTCTGTTGCGTTCTTGATAAAGGTATTATAGTATCTTAAGATTGACTTGACAATATAAACATCCATTCACAGGAGAAAAGATAAGTATGGGCAAAAAGAAAAAAAACGAAAAAAACGATCCAGAAGAACAGAACAATTCAAAATCCCGGGGACGAGAACCGGCTGATGATACTTCCCAGGAAGTCCAAGAAGGTCAGCCGGAAGCTGAACAGGAAACCGGCAAAAGCCTGGAGGAACAGCTGCGCGAGATGAATGATAAATACGTCCGCGCCCGGGCGGAACTGGAAAACTACCGCAAACGTATGCAGCGTGACGCCTCGGATATCCGGGAATACGCCAAAGCTTCCACAATCGAAGAGTTCCTGACGGTTTTCGATCATTTTCAAATGGCCATGGATCATGTGGACCAGACTCCCGACTTTGAAACCTTGAAACAGGGAATGTCAATGATTCTGGCGGAATTTCAAAAAACCTTCGAATCTCTCGGCGTGGAACGGGTGAACGCGATCGGCGAGCAGTTCAATCCCGCCGAGCACAGCGCCGTGGCCCAGGAACCTTCGGAAACTGTACCGAAGGATCAGGTCATTCGTCAGTGGAAATGCGGATATCGGCTCGGCAATCGCCTGCTCAGGCCGGCCACCGTGGTGGTCAGCTCAGGTCCGCCGGGGAATGAGGAAGAAAACGATAGCCAGCCGGAAACAACAGCGCAGGCTGCATCATCTTCTGAAAATACTACAACGGAAGAAGATAATACTACAACGGAAAAAGATACTGAAAATAAATAAATCAAACGGAAGAAACTAAGCTATGGCCAAAGATTTTTATTCCATATTGGGGCTTGACCGATCAGCCTCTTCTGAAGATGTCAAGAAGGCCTATCGGAAACTGGCCTTGAAATACCACCCGGACAAAAATCCCAATGACAAAGAAGCCGAAGAGAAGTTCAAAGAAATCTCCACCGCTTATGAGGTCTTGAGCGATCCGGAGAAACGGAGGCGATACGATCAATATGGTCATGAAGCCTATACCCGCAGCGGCGGTCGCGGCGCCGGCGGAGGAGCCGGAGGCTTCGGCGGCGTTGACCCCTTCGATATCTTTAATGAAGTTTTCGGCGGAGGAGGTGGAGCCGGCGGCAGTATCTTCGACTCATTCTTCGGCGGCGGACAAACGAGCCGCGGCGGTCGCGGCGGTCGTAGAGGCCCGGCGGCCGGCAGAGACATTGTCTATGAAATGGAAATAGATTTTGAAGACGCGGTCTTTGGAGCTGATAAAAAGATTGAGCTAACCCGCCCTGTCAGTTGTGACAACTGCGGCGGCAGCGGCGCCAAGCCCGGCACCTCGCCCAGCACCTGCGGACAATGCGGAGGCAGCGGCACTATCAGCATGAATCAGGGCTTTTTCAGCGTCCGCCAGCACTGTCCATACTGCCAGGGACAAGGCCAGACCATATCCGATCCCTGTCCCACCTGTCAAGGAGTCGGGAAAGTGCGCCGCCGCAAGACCATCCAGGTTCATATCCCGGTCGGTGTCGACAACGGTTCCCGACTGCGGGTCGGCGGCGAAGGAGAAGCCGGCGAACGCGGCGGCCCGCCCGGAGACCTGTATGTAATCCTGCACGTCAAACCGCACGATCTGTTCCGGCGTGAAGGCAACGACATCTATTGCGACGTGCCGGTTCCCTTCCACATAGCGGCTCTTGGAGGAACCATCACCGTGCCCACTATCAGCGGCAGCGGCAAATTGAAAATCCCCGCCGGAACTCAGTCCGGAGCCGTTCTGCGCTTGCGCGGCAAGGGGATGCCCTCGGTGCGCGGTCATGGCCGTGGAGACCAACATGTGAAAGTGCAGGTGGAAGTGCCGACAAAACTGAGTCACAAACAGAAACAGAAAGTCCAGGAGCTGAGCGATATGATTGAGGAAGCCAATTATCCCCGGCACAAGGATTTTCAGAAAAAAGCCGAAAAGTTTAAATGAATCCTATGTAAGACGGAAGGTTGCAGTGTTCATGTGTCAGATGGTGGCCGGAGCTTCCAGCTCCGGTTTGTAAGGCGCACCACGCCGGCGGTCGTCTTCGTCTTTTACAGCCACCTGGCCACTTATTTGCTATGAATGTCGTCAGTTAGAAATATGTGTGTTCATTAGGATGCAATAGCTCTTTTAAGGAAATTGGCAGTGGTGCCGGTCGCCGCATGTACTACGGTCGTCCTCGGCCGTATTGATGAGCAGCAGGCATGGGCTACGGCCGAGGACGACCGTAGTACTATATGCGGGTTTATTTTGGTCACTGCCGCACCGCCGACAGTCTTCCTTTTCGCTCGGGGTCGGGCTAAAGGTTATGCGAAAAGGTGTTTGCAGTCTCTACACGCACAAAAAAATAAAACTTTGTCTCGCACCTTGTCTCGTCCGCCTCAGGCGGATCTGGATTTCTGTCGATTCCTCATTTTTCAGACTAAGTGCGAGACTAGGTGCGAGACTAGGAAAGTGTCTGAAACCCGAAACCTGACACCAGAAACCATTCAACAAGTCTCACACTCTCGGAATATCAAACGTGCGCAGTGCCGGGGGCGGGGCTTATATGACAGCTCTAAGCACGGGTTCTACTCAACTTCCGGGATGGTGCGCACCACCCTGAACCCAAGCAGATTGCCGTGGGAATCCGGGGGCAGACGAGTGCGGGATGCGGAGCGACAGTCTCTGGCCTGATCGCGAAAATTACCACCGCGCACATTGTACCAGCGGCCGTCGGTGGGGTCATAAGTGCCGAATCCATCGCTCACCCGTTCGGATACAAACCCAGGGTAATCGGCGAAAGCATCTTCACACCATTCCCAGACATTTCCGTGCATGTCGTGTAGTCCGAAAGCGTTCGGATGTAATTGCCCGACTTCATTTGTGCGCCCGTAGCTGTTGCGGTCAAAGAAGGCGAATTCTTCCAGCCCAGCCGGATCATCCCCAAAGACATAGGCGCTTTGCGTACCGGCCCGACAGGCGTATTCCCACTCCGTCTCAACAGGCAGTCGATAAGTACCCTGCTCCACTCCTTCCTTCTCGGCCAGCTTGCGGGTGAACTCCTGAGCCTCATGCCAGGTTACCGTTTCCACAGGCCGGCGGGCGCCTGAAAAATAAGCGGGAGAAGTATCCATAACCTTTTGCCATTGCTCCTGAGTGACCTCGAACTTTCCCACGTAGATCGGCTCTGAGACGGCTGCTGAATGCTGTATTTCGCCCTCCCAGCGCCCTCTTTCATCTTCGGGACTGCCTTGCAAAAAACTGCCTGGCGGTACTAAACGGAAGCGCATGCCGATGGAGTTTTCCACCTCCACCGGCAAACCTTTGTCCGCGGCGTAAGCTTCCTGCCGGCGCTGAGCCTCTTCACTGCCATCGGCGAGTTTCTCCAAGGCAACTCGATAAGCCGGCGTCACTTCCCGCAATGCTGTAAGCGAAATAGCCTGATCCCCCATCTCCTCCAGCTCAGCCCCCCTTCCCGGAGGAGTCAGCGCCCTTTCTTCAGCCTGCCGCCGCATAGCCTCGCGCTCCGTCCGGCGCGGTTCAAGGATGAATATTTCCAAGACAGCCAAAAGAACACAAAACTCTAAAAACCAAATAAAGAATCGTTTGTGCCAGTAGCGTCGGCGCTTTTTCATGTACTCCAGACGTTCCTTCTCCGGCGGCCTGCCGGCGGTTGCTTTCTTCGCCTGATTCGCCAGTTTTTTCAGCTGCGCGTCACTTAAAGCCGACAAGGAATCATGAGAAAACATCCCTTCCGGCTTCTTATCCCGCGACTGTTCTTGGGAAACACCCTGGCTGCTGCTCTCTGAATGATTATCTTTATTCATAATTGAAACCTTATAGACAATAGGATGAGGAATAAATGTGCATTATAATCAGTGGCGAAAAAAAGATAAAGTCTCACATAAGCCCCACCTTCGGGGCAAGGCGCCGTTTACCCCGAGGAAGAGACTTGGTTACGGGCAATACATCTGGGAGCGCCCGCGTCCTCGCGGGCATTAAGGTGTGCTCGCAAGGGAACGGGCTTTTTTATGGCTCGCGGGGACCTGACCACTCTTCGTGTGGCTCAGGCAAGCTGCTCGCCCTCCATTATTTGGCCGCGAGGACGCGGCCGCTCCATTTTTTTTGTGGCTATAAAAAGACGAAGTTTCACATAAGCCCGACCGCCGGCGCAAGGCGCCTGATACCCCGTAGAAGAAACAGGGAACACTAATAATGAATTTTGAATTCTGAATTCTGAATGTTGAGAT
>PUNB01000180.1 GCA_003552565.1 Lentisphaerota bacterium | reverse complement strand
GGCCGATTAAGGCGAAAGATTAGGGCAAAAGATTAAGGGGCGCACCCGTCTTTTCCTAATCTTTCCTCTTAATCTTTCGCCTTAATCCAATTGGCTGTGGAACGCACAGCCACATTCGAGCTTGTGAGCTCCACGAAACCCCTTTCCGGATACCCTCGAGCTAGACCCTCCGCGAAAAGGGGTTTGAGGCCTAATTTTGTACTCACCTTGTCTCGCACCTTGTCTCGCATTTAGTCCCGGCGTTGTCGAGCTTGAGCACAAATTAGATCCGCCTGAGGCGGACGAGACAAGGTGCGAGACAAGGTGGGTTCTAGCATCCCATGGGATGGCTGTGATTTTTTTATCATCTCTGGCGGCGTCGTTGTTCCGCTCGCTGGCGCAGCGGCTCCAGGAGATCATCCGGAACGACCATGTTTCCATATCCTTTGCCTAGACTGACATCCGGAGTGTTGGCGCCGTGAAAATCCGACCCGCCGCTGGGCAGCAGTTGCAGTTCCCGGGCCAGTTCGCGGGCGGTTTTTTCCTGTTTGTCTGTATGGTCGCAGTAGTACACTTCCAGTCCGTCAAGTCCCAGCTTGATCAGCCGCAGGAGTTTTTGTCGGGTTCGGTTTCGCGGCACTCCTTCTATGCCGCCGAATGGATGGGCCAGGATCGCAATGCCGCCGGCATTATGAATGGTATGAATGGCCTCGGCGGGAAGCGGCAAGAATCTGGGCACATAGGCGGAGCCGTTTCTTCCGAGAAACTTACTGAAGGCTTGTCGCGTGGAATCGCAGTATTCTCCTTTCACCAGGGCTCTGGCGAAATGAGGCCGGCCGATAACCTGTTTAGGATCGTTTTTACTCTCCGCCTGGATTTGCTCCATTGATAATGATACACCCTGGCTCTGCAGCAACTCGAGTATTCGCTGGTTGCGTTGCTCCCGTGCTTGTCTTATTCCGTTCAGCATTGCCTGCAGGTCCGCATTGGCGTGATCAATGAACAGAGCGGCCAAGTGAAGGGAAAAGCCATACCAGGAACAGGCGATTTCGACCCCTGGGACGACTTTCAGGGACAACTCTTTTCCTGCTTTTATAAAATCATCCAGACCGCTGGTGGTGTCATGGTCCGTCAGTGCTATGGCGGACAATCCGCGGGCCTTGGCCGCGGCCGCCAGTTCGCTCGGACTCAAGGTGCCGTCCGAGGCGCTGCTGTGAGTATGCAAGTCAATCATGTTTATAGGGGGTCTTGTTAGAGGTTATGCGAAAAAGGGTAGTTAGCCAAATTTGTGTTACTGAAAACCTTGTCTCGAACCTTGTCCCGAACTAAAATCTGTTTGTTTTTTACGCTTTTATCAGGAATGGAATATGGTTTGTGATCCACCTGAGGCGGATTCGAGACAAAGTGAGCACAAAATCAGGCCTCGATCCCTTTTCGCGGAGGGTCTTGTTAAAGGTCGTTTAAGCAACTATATTATTACCGTAATCAAGTTTGGCTGATTAATCCTATTTGAAAAAATCAGAAAACTTTATATTTCAGGAGATTAAGTCATGAAAATCAGAGTTATCAAAGGACAGGATCTCGGGCGCTTGTATGATATCAGCCGTTCGGCGGCCATGGGCAGCGCACCCGACAACGATATCATAATCGATGAACCGGGAGTTTCACGTAATCACGCGAAATTTTCTGTCAATGAATATGGGGTTTGCGTCATTGAAGATCTGAACAGCACGAACGGCGTCAGAGTCAATGGAGAGAAAATTGACATCCGCCATCCGCTCCGTCCTGGTGATCGCATCGGAGCCGGCGAAGCGGTCCTTCTGGTGACTGACAATAAAGGCAATGTCCCGTCCGGTACGGAGGAAGATAGTGAAAACTTGCGTCGAAGGCGAAAAGAACTGATTGTCGGAGCGGCGGTGTCGCTGGTGTTACTGGCGGCTGTGCTTTTCTTTGCTTTTGCGATCTTTTCTCCGGAAGAGACTGATGTGGTCAAGGAGGAGCCGGAGCCGGAGACCGTGGCGGAAGTTGAAGATGAACTTGAAGAGCCTGATGACGACATTCACGAGGAAGAACCTGATGATGTATGGCTGGTGGAAGAAGGCGAAGAAGTGGTGCCGGACAGGGAAGATCCCGCGCCTGAAGTTGATGAAGATGAGGAACTTCCGGCTGAAGAAGATTTGCCGGAAGAAGTTGAAGAACGACTGCACAATGTGGTTGTCCGCTCTGATCCCCCCGGGGCGGAGGTGAGATTCAATGACCAGAACCAAGGGGAAACACCCCTGGAGCTGTGGGGGTTGCCGTCTGGGAGGCACCGGGTGGAACTGACCAAGCAGGGGTATGAACCTTTGAGCCGTCTGTTTTATGTGCCGGTGGATGAACCGCTGAATCCTTATGACCTAAGGTTGAAGCCGCGAACCCTGCGAGTTGTCAGTGAACCGGAAGGCGCCACAGTGGTCCACGGTTCACGGATGCTTGGAAAAACACCGCTGGTGATTGAAGAACTGCCGCCGGGAGAACATACCTTGAGATTGATCAGTCCCGGTTATCAACGCCAGGAAATTGAGGCTGAAGTTTCTTCTTTGGAGGGGGAAACTATAGAGGTCGTTATGGAGCGTGTGACCGGCGGGATCGACTTGGTTTCTCTGCCGAGCGGTGCGGACGTTTACGTTAATGAAGCACACGTCGGAAAAACTTCCGCCCCGGAGGAAGAGAGCAGGGTTGATCGTTCACTGCCGCTTCGGATTCAGGGATTCATGCCGGGACGCCGGCGGGTGAGGCTGGAACACAGTCATGCTCCGGAAAGCCGTACCCGTATGGTTCGAGTAAGAGAGGGTGAGCAGACTGAGGCGGAGATGGAAGTCTGGGCGGTGACTCGCCGGCTGGCTCTGATTGACGGCCAGGTTCTGCAGGGCATGATCGTGGAGGAAAAGGATAATGGTGAACTGGTGGTGGCGGTGTCGCCGGATGAACGTGTCACGCTGGCGCCTTTTAGAATAATTCGGGACGAAGAACTGTCGGCGGAGCAGGCTCAGTCGTATTTGGCTGACGAGTGGGGCAGGGATGATGACCTGCCAGGAAGACAACCTTCTCCCGTTCGACCCGAAACTGAAGAGACGGAAGAATGATTCTGGAGAGTCGGACCTGAGGATTGAGGCAAATGATCAATGCCGACGCCTTTCGCTCCTGTCCCTGTGTTCCGAGCGTTTTATGGCTGATCGCCGGTATAGCGCTGCCGGTGCTGCCGGTTGTGGCGGGTTTTTCCTGGCTGTTTGCTTTTCCGCTTATCGCGGCGCTTATTTTCGCGGCTGTTAAAATAACTCCCGCAAACCAGCGGCTCGTCTGTTTTTTTCTGCCTGTCGGTCTGCTTCTCGCTTTGCTGCACCTTTATGTCTTTCCCAATGCCTGGATCGAGGAACGTGCGAGGACATCGCGGTTAGTTCAAATTCAAGCAGTGATTGTCGATGCCGCTTACACTGCCGATCACCTCAGCTGGCTTGCCGGAAATCGAGGATACACCGCCCGGGTGACGGCCGTCCGCTCCGGCCCTGAAGAAGAATGGCGACGGGCTTCCGGCAAGGTGAGGGTGCTTTATGACAGACCTGAAAATATCGAGTACGGAACAAGAATTCATGCCGCCGGTTATTTTGATTCTCCTGCGCCGCCGCTGGTCGAGGGAGAGTTTGATTATTCGCGTTTTCTTCAGGCTCGCTCCATTCAGTCAGTATTTCATATACACGAGGAAAAAGAACGGCTTGAAGCCGAAGGCTGGCGGAAGCGGCTGCGTGCTCTTTATCGCTTCCGCGAAAAACTGGCGGAAAGATTAAGCCCCAGGGAAAAATCCGCCGATAGCGGCTCTCTGCTTTTGGCCATGACTCTGGGATATCGCGAAGGTATTGATCCACAGGTTCGCAGAGCCTTTGTCCGCAGCGGTATTGTGCATATTTTCGCCATCAGCGGGCTGCATGTCGGGATAATCGCCGCCTTTATTCTCTTTGCAGTCAAACTCTGCCGTCTTCCTTATCGCTGGCGTTTCTTTCTTCTTCCTTTGATTCTTGGGGTTTATGTGCTTATGGTCGGTGCCGGACCGGCGGCGGTGCGGGCGTGGATTATGATTTCCATGTGGGCGGTGGCCAAAGGATTTCTTATCCCCTTGCAGCCGTTGAACGCCGTGGCGGCGGCCGCCATAATCATATTGCTGTTTCGGCCGCTGCAGATAGCTGATACGGGATTTCAGTTTTCTTTTATCATTGTCACCACCTTGATTGTCGGCTGGCGCGGTCTGGAAGAGGCACTGAACAGTATTCGGGAAAAGGAGCTGTGGATCCCTTCGCGATTACGTTCCAGAGGCGGAAAGGTCTTTTCTCAGTCAATCAAATACACCGGAGCTTTATTCTCCGGCAGCGTGCTCGCCTGGCTGGGCGCTTTCGGGATAATATTATATACCCAGGGGCTGTTTATACCCGGAGCCGTAGTGGTCAATCTTCTGGTGGCGATTCTTGCCTGGCTGGCGATCTTTCTGTCCATTCTTAAGCTTGTCCTGGGGTTTGTCCTTCCCTGGCTGCCGCTGGCGGAATTCTGCGGACTGCTGCTGGAGCGCGGTATGCTTTTTTTGCAATGGCTGGTCGACATCGCCGGAGAAGCACCGTTCAGCTTCGTCGTGGCGCGCCCGGGACTGGCCTGGATTATGATTTATTATTTGCTGCTTCTGGCTTCAATTACCGGCGTGCAGGGACGACTGCGGGGATGGAAAAGATGGGTGCCGGCAGTCTGCGCTCCTTTGCTGCTGCTGTCGGTTTCTCTGGTGCGTCAGGGAGGAATGGAGCCGGCGATGGCGGTATTCTGGGGGGATGGCGTGGACCGGCCGGTGTTTGTTGTCGACACTGCCGGTAAGTTACCGCCGGTGGTGGTTAACGCTGGAGATTACTGGACTGGTCGTCGAGTCGGCTCCTGGCTTCGCAGTCGGGGAAGGCCGGACATCGAGGCGGTATTGCTGCCGGGCACTCGCTGGGAACAGTCGGCTGGGTTAAGCAGTCTGATTGAAGAGAGCCGACCACACACTCTGGTCCTGCCTGAAAACTGGCAGCAGCAGCGGTTCCTGCATGAACCCGTCATGACCGCGCATCGACACAGCGGTCGAATACGCCTTTTTAATCCGCCCGGACAATCTGAACAAACAGTAATGTTTCATCAGCCAAGTTTAAAGGCGCGGATGCAAAGGCTTGACAACAAAGAAAAGATTGTCCTGGAAAGAATTACAATCAACGGCGGAATGAAAGTGCAATACGAATTTTCAGACTCGGCCGGAACCGTGATTGAGTTTCGCGATGACACCGGGGCGGAGCGACAGTTGCGAATTCCATTTTCTCGTGAGCCTCAGTGGAAAGAAGTGAAATTCCGCCTCGATTAACTCGACAATCGGGTTTATTATATTAAATTATCTCTCAGTTTCAGCCATCAGCCAGCGTAGCTCAGTTGGCAGAGCAGTTGATTTGTAATCAGCTTGTCGCCGGTTCGAGTCCGGCCGCTGGCTCCATTCATAAAACAAAGCCCGCCTGGAATTGCGAAATTCCAGGCGGGCTTTTTCTTTGGCGAGAAAAATAATCGGACTGGCCTTTGGAGGCGTTTTCAAGATAAAAGATAAAAGCTCTATTTGTAACTGGGTTTTTCCGGGTGAAATAGTTATGTTGGTCTTAAGAACACCTTCGCAAGGGGGGGAATTATTCAGGCAGCTAATAAATTATACTCACAAGCATCCCATGGGATGGTCTGGTTAATCCGCCTGAGGCGGATCCCGAACCAAAGTCGAAATGGATATAGGTGCGAGACAAGGTGCGAGACAAGGGGGCACACATTTGAGTACAACCCGACCAAAAGTCCTAACTGGGGTATCGATAAAACCAAACTCCTGACCACAAAATATTGGAAAATCTCTCGTTTTTTCGATTTATGGGATGACAGTCAATTAAATTGATTGCTTCAGTGCGACCCAATGCCGTACTTGTTTAGTCATTAAAACTATGTATATTAATTT
>PUNB01000047.1 GCA_003552565.1 Lentisphaerota bacterium | reverse complement strand
GTCTGGTCTGTCCGAAACTCAACATTCAGAATTCAGAATTCAAAATTCATTATTAGTGTTCCCTGTTTCTTCTACGGGGTATCAGGCGCCGCGCGCCGGCGGTAGGGCTTATGTGAAACACCGCAGCTATCTTAAAGCGGCGCCGGGCCGCCGCACTCCAAAAGATGCTTCGCATCAGTTCAAGACATTGAGCCGAAGGCTCTTTCGGAGTGCAGTGTCCGCCTCAGGCGGATCACCGCTTTGGTATAGCAGCTGATGTGAAACACAAAGCCCGTCACGTCTTGACATCTTCATATCCTCGGGCTGCTACATTCTGCATATTGTGCGAAGTGTGGGGAATTACATAGATTGGCGTGTGCGAGTAGGTGTAAGAGTACGTGGATGTCGTTACGATGTTTGCCTTGTATCCGCACATACTCGTACACCCTGATCCTGCTGTTTTCGTGAGCATCGGACTGACGAAGAGCGGGGGAGACGAAGTGTGGGGGATCGACCGTCCAGAGTCCGGTCGTTACTTGTGGCTCGCGGGGACGCTCGCTCTCCATCAGCTCGCGGGGACGCTCGCCCTCCATCAGCTCGCGGGGACGCTCGCCCTCCATTCTGCATATTGTGCGAAGTGTGTATAATTTAAGAGATTGGCGTGTGCGAGCAGGTGTAAGAGTACGTGGATGTCACTTCGATGATTGTTTTACACCTGCACATACTCGTACACGTACTCGTAGACCCTGATCCTGCTGTTTTCGTGAATAGCGGATTGACTAAGAGCGGGGGACGAAGTGTGGGGACGAAGTGTGGGGACGAAGTGTGAGGGGACTAAGTGTGAGGGACGAAGTGTGGGGGGATCGACGACCGTCCGGAGTCCGGTCGTTACTTGCGGCTCGCGGGGATCTGACCACTCTTTGTGTGGCTCAAGCTGGCTGCTCGCCCTCCATATTGTCAGCGGGCGCTCTCGGGGGCGGTATTATTTTTGACGACAAATGACTACGGATTGTAAGAATCGCAACAAGAACCGCTTGCCTTCAGCCGATTCAAGGTTATCTTGCATTATGCCGATTTTCGATATCCACACACACATTTTTCCGGATTCAATTGCTGAACGCACAGTGGAGAAAGTGGCGGCGGCATCCGGCATCACTCCCTCCTATAACGGCACCCGCTGCGGGCTGCTGGAAAGCATGGCCGCGGCCGGTATAGACGCGGCTCTGAATTGTCCCATCGCCACTGATCCGAAACAGGTCGATTCAATTATCAGCTGGGCCTCCAAAAACAATCAATGGCCGGTCTTCAGTCTGGGGTCGGTGCATCCGGACACGGAGAACCCGGAGATTGCTTTGCGAGAGGTTAAAGCGGCGGGTCTGGCCGGGATCAAACTGCATCCGGAATATCAGGAATTCACTCTTGAGGATCCGCGTTTGGTCCCGATATGGGAACTCTGCCAGGAGATGCGGCTTTTGATTATGCTGCACGCCGGCGCCGATGTCGCCTTCTCTCCGCCTTATCGCAGCGCTCCCCGGGCGATACTGGATTTGCTCAATAAATATCCCGGTCTGCGTCTGATCGCCGCCCACGGCGGCAGCTGGAACATGTGGGATGAAGTCATCGACGTGCTGGCGGGCGCGCCGGTGTGGATCGACACTTCTTTTGTTTTCGGTTTGATGGAAGATGAAAAATTCATGCGCTTGCTTTCCCAACATGGAGATGATAAAGTGCTCTTCGGCACGGATGCTCCCTGGCGCTCGCAGGTCGAGGATGCGCGCCACTTTGATCAGCTTCCTCTGACTCCGGAACAAAGACGGGCGGTGCTCTGGGACAACGCCGCCACCTTGCTGGACCCCGTCCGGAAAGGTATTGCGTGAGACCTTTCCGGACGGGGTCCTGTTAGAGGCTATGCGAAAAGGTGCTTATGGTCTATACACGCACGGATAATAAAACCTAGTCTTGTCCGCCTCAGGCGGATCTCGCACCTTGTCTGGTTTTCTTTCGATTTCTCATTTTTTGGACTAAGTGCGAGACAAGGTGCGAGACAAGGTGAGCACAAAATTAGGCCTCAACCCCTTTTCGCGGAGGGGCCTGCTGGGACTGAAACAGGATGGGGAACTTGGGTGAAAAACCGATTAGCCTGAATTATTCAGGCTAAACCAATAATAAGGAAACAGGCTGATGCCACAGGAAGAAGCTGTTAACACCTCTTGCGGTACCGGGGTTACCGTTCTCGGCAGCGGCAGCCGGGGGAATGCGATGGTGGTGCATGGAGAAAAGAGCAATATTCTCCTTGACGCCGGTTTCAGCTGTCGGCAGATCTTGAAAAGGATTGAGGATTGCGGCATTGACACCGCCAGCATCGAGGCCATTTTGATTTCACATGAGCACGATGACCATGTAAAAGGGGTGCGCTTGCTCAGTCGCAAACTGCGGGCGCCGATATTCTGCAACCGTGCCGCCGCCGGCGAGGTTCGCAACCGCGGGGTTGAGGGGCGGGGAATCATCAATATATTTTCTGTCGGCTCACCTTTTGTCTGTGGAGAATTCAGGATAACACCTTTTTCAGTGCCGCATGACGCCCGGGATACGGTCGGTTTCAGGATTGACGCTGGAGGGAGTCGTATCGGGGTGGCGACCGATCTAGGTTACGCCACTCAGGCAGTGAAGCATTATCTAGGGGAGTGTGATCTGCTGGTGGTCGAGAGTAACCATGATCCGCTGATGCTGCGCAATTCCGGCCGCCCCTGGCCGCTCAAACAAAGAATCAACGGCCGGCACGGGCATTTGAGCAATGAAGACTGCATGCGGATGCTTGGCAGTGTGCTGGCATCGCGCACCCGGAGAGTGATTTTCGCTCACGCCAGCGAGGAATGCAACAGTTACAGCCTGGTGGAAGAACAGGCCGCCGGCTGTATGGAACGGTTAAAAAGGACGGATGTACAGACGATGGTGGCCCGGCAGAACGCGCCATTGTCCACTTGTTTTGTCGGCTGAGAGACAGATGTTTGTGCAGGGAGTTTTGGTTTTATCGATACCCGCAGTTAAGAATTGTGGTCGGGTTGTGCTCGAATGTGTGTCCCCTTGTCTTGTCCGCCTCAGGCGGATCTCGCACCTATATCCATTTCGACTTTGGTTCGGGATCCGCCTGAGGCGGATTAACCAGCACAAAGTCAGGTCTCGACCCTTTACGGCGCCAGACCTGAAACCAGAAACCAAGCTGTTACTTACAAAGCCTAAGAAAACTATTAACTACCCACTAGTTTTAAGGAAGAGCCAAAGAAATGAACCAGCAAACAAACGACGATTTTCAGTATTCCGAAAACCTCGACAACACTTCGGAAGACGCTCAGGCATCGGAAGGAAACGGTGCTTCTAATCTGGTGCTGGCTTCGGCCAGTCTGCCGGATCGGATTTTCCTGCTTCCAAGCACTTCGAAACCGGTTTTCCCGGGATTGGTTTTTCCGGTGATGCTTAACCCCGGCCATGGAGCGGAATTGCTGAAGCAAGTGGTTTCACAGGTCAGTGAGCGAGTAGTGGGAGTGGTGCTGTCCCGGAGCCAGGAACTGGACACCAGCGAGCCGATTGAGCCAGAGCAGCTTTATCGCGTCGGCACGGCGGTTCGTATACTTAAATATCAGGAGACCGACCAAGGCGGGGTGCAGGCGCTTATGCAGGGCGAGAAACGTTTTCAGATATTGAAAACCGCGTCCCGTCAGGGAGCTCTTTTGGCCCAGGTGGTGTACTTGGAGGACACGCCTGCCGCTGACGAGGCCGAGTCTAAGCCAACCTCCATGGCGATTATCAAGACTATGCGCGAGCTGATGGAGCATAATCCCATGTACTCCGAGGAAATCAAGGCTTTTCTCAGCCGGCAGAACTGGGATTCGCCGGGCCGTCTGGCGGATTTCGCCGCTTCCATGACCTCATCCGACCGTGAGGAACTGCAGGAGGTGCTGGAAATTGTCAATGTTCAGAAACGTCTGGAAAAAGTCCTTTACATGCTTCGTAAGGAACTTGATCTGAACCAGCTGAAAGAGCGCATCACCAAACAGATAGAAGAAAAAATCTCCCAGCAGCAGCGGGAATTTTTCCTGCGTGAACAGCTTAAGGCGATCAAGCAGGAGCTGGGTATGGAGAAAGACGAGAAAACCGAGGAGATCGAGAAGTATCAGACGCGCATGGAGGAGTTGTCTTTGGCCGAGGAGGCTCGGCGTCGAATAGAAGAGGAGATTGACAAGCTTAAAGTGCTGACTCCGCAATCACCGGAGTACACTGTTTCCCGCAACTACCTGGACTGGCTTACGGGGTTGCCATGGGGAATCCATTCGGAGGATGTGCTCGAGGTCGGCAAGGCGCGAAAAGTGCTTGATCGCGATCATTACGGGCTGGAAGATGTAAAAAGAAGGATTCTGGAATTCATTGGAGTGGCCAAACTCAAGGGCGGCGTGGAAGGCAGTATTCTTTGTTTGGTCGGTCCTCCGGGGGTGGGAAAGACTTCTCTGGGCAAGGCGGTGGCGGAAGCTTTGGGCCGAAAGTTTTTCCGCTTTTCCCTCGGCGGTATGCGGGACGAGGCGGAAATCAAAGGTCACCGACGCACCTACATCGGCGCTATGCCCGGCAAAGTGATTCAGGCGGTCAATAATGTTGAGCTGGCCAATCCGGTGATCATGCTGGATGAGATCGACAAGGTGGGCAAGTCTTTTCAGGGCGACCCGGCTTCGGCCTTGCTGGAAGTGCTGGATCCGGAACAGAACTGCGCTTTTCGGGATCATTACCTGGACGTGGCTTTTGATTTGTCAAAGATTCTGTTTATCGCCACGGCGAATGTGCCGGATACTATCCCGGCGCCGCTGCTCGATCGCATGGAAGTGATTCATCTTTCCGGTTATATCCCTGAAGATAAACTGTTCATCGCCAAGCGCCATCTGGTGCCGCAGCTCCTGAAACGCCACGCCTTGAAATCTTCCCAGTTGCGTTTTACTGATGGCGCTTTGAAAAAAATCATCGATGGTTACGCCCGGGAGTCAGGAGTCAGAGCTTTGGAAAAATCCTTGAGTTCCTGTATGCGCAAAGTGGCGACCGAGATGGCCGAGGATACACTGACGACAACACCGGTTTCCATCAATCAGAAAAAAGTCGAAGAATATCTCGGCAAACCCCGATTCAGTGATCAGGCGCTGATGAAAAGGCTGCGCCCGGGAGTGGCCACCGGTGTGGCCTGGACCGCGCAGGGGGGCACCATTCTGCATGTCGAAGCGATGGAGGTTAGAGGCGGGGAGAAAAACATAAAATTGACAGGACAGCTGGGAGATGTTATGGTGGAGTCCTCGCACATCGCCTACTCGCTCGTCGCCGGCGGGCGCGGATGGGGGATTAAACCGGGATTTTTCGAGAATAAAACTGTTCACTTGCATGTGCCGGCCGGCGCCACCCCCAAGGACGGCCCCTCCGCCGGGATTACAATGGCCACGGCGTTAGTGTCATTGGGCAGGGGGCAGAAAATAAAATCTCGACTGGCGATGAGCGGTGAACTTACTTTGACCGGCAGGGTGCTGCCTGTCGGCGGCATCCGGGAAAAGGTCATTGCCGCCCGTCGTTCCAAGATCAAGGAACTGATTTTGCCGGCGGAGAATGAAAAAGATTTTCTTGAGATCCCCGAGCGGGTGCGTTCAGGGATTACTCCTCATTATGTTTACGATATTAAACAAGTGCTGGAACTGGCCTTCCCTGATGGGGGCGGCAAGGGGGGAAAAGGGCGGCACACGTAAATCGTGAGTCGGATCATGTTTAGAGGTCATGCGGAAAGATGTTTGCGACACTTCAGTGAAACACAATGTTGAATATTGAATGGTGAATTTTGAATGGTGAATTTTGAAGTGGAACTGGATGGTTTGTCCGAAACTCAACATTCAGAATTCAAGATTCATTATTCCGCTATGTGGCCTGTCGGGCCGTGAGCGGTGCTTATGTGAGACTTCGTGGTTTCAGGTTTCAGTGTTCAGGTGACTTTTCTGAAACCCGAAACCATTAAACAAGTCTCTCCCTCGGGGTATCCAGCGTGCATCGCGCCGGTGGCGGGGCTT
>PUNB01000237.1 GCA_003552565.1 Lentisphaerota bacterium | reverse complement strand
GTTTGTCTATGCCGCCGTAAAATGCCAAACGAGTGCCGTACTTCTCCCTTACTTTAACAATATCCATATTGGCGGCCGGTTCCATCGGATGCATACAATTAATCCCGCCTTCAAGAAAACAATCAATAACCGAGTTCATATCACCATCGCTGTCCTGATCAAACAGCCTGGCGCCGCGCCCTTCCAGAATCTCCCATACCCGCCGGTAATAGGGTACGATAAACTCCCTGATTTGATTAGGACCGGCCAAAGGTCCGGACTTGCCGGCCATATCTTCATGCACATACAGCATATCAACCTGCACCTTGGAAGAGACCCGTTCCAGCACTTTACAGGCAGTATCCCCGATGGTTGACAATATATCATGAATCAGTTCAGGCTGTTCATAATAGGCGATACACAATTCCTCCTCCCCCATTAATTGACGCGGCTCATCGAAACCGCCGGGGATACCGACACAAACAACTCGGTCTTCGGCCAGAAAGCGTTCGGCCGCTTCCTCCCAGTCCCCACTCAGCCGATCTTCCGAAAATTCGTACCATGGTTTAAGACGCAACCAGTCGTCCATGTTTTTGACCGGATAATCCAAGGGCAGCGCCATGGTTGCGTAGCCTTTCTCCAGTCGCATGGTACGGCCAAGATTATCACGTATGATTTTGACTTCTTCCGTCTCCTCTATTAATTCTTCCGGATAACCTCCGTTCCTGCCGGTTTTGACCGGCAGATGTCCGCGGGATTCGCATCGATAAGGAAAGGCCGAAAAGTCCAGTTCCTCAGGTGTTGCCCCCTGTTCTTCCCACTCTTCCTTAAGGCCAATCACGGGACCGAAAATCTCCGTGAACAAAGGCCGGTCATTACGCTTGAAAGTCATGTGATCAAGATACTCCTGACGCCCCACCGACGGATTGCGATTAATCGCCAAATCTTCATGTCTGGTCCATTTTAATTTACGCATAGGTAAACTCCTCTTGTAAGCATTCACGGCTTTTACTCAATCACCCGAAAATCCGCCGCCGTCGACGCAATTTCTTGAAGAAATCAGCGATTGACGATTTTAATTCCGTTTAACGTAACCCTACTCCGCACTGATGCCAACAGGGCACGGGCTTTTTTCAGGCAATGCGCGAAATGGGTAATTAAGAGTGTGAAGACGTGAATTATTGTACGATTTTGGTGAACGGCGTGTGGCTGGGAGTGGAGCGATGAGAGGTTGGAATGCTGTAAACTTAGGGCTTATGTGAGACTTCGCATTGTTAACCTTGTCCCGAACCTAATTCCAAAGTCAAAAAACACTGGACAAGGTGCGAGACAAGGTGCGAGACAAGGTTTCATATGCCGCACCAGTCTCTCCCTCAGACGTATCCGGTGTGCTTCGCGCCGGCGGCGGGGCTTGTATGAAACATCAGGTTCTTCGTTCGTCGTTCCTGGTTCTTCCTCCACGGGATTACAGATTACAAATTACAGATTATGTTGTCCACCGGTATTTCCCCTCGTGATATCAGGCGCCTTGCGCAGGATGGGGCTTGTTTGATTAATCACCTTACCATCTGCAACCATGATTTCACATAACTCAAACTCCGAAGAAAACCCGCCCGTTAAGGGTGGTCATAGAAACTATATCTTCCACGGAACAATCACGCTCTCGGGCGACAGCGGCGGCGGTAAAAGGCAGCCAGGCCGGCTGGTTGCGCTTACCGCGATGCGGTATCGGCGCCAGGTACGGTGAATCAGTCTCCAGCAGCAGTCGTTCATCCGGCACGGCGGCAAGACTGGCGCGGACGTTATCGGCTTTCTTGAAGGTAACAATGCCGTTAAAAGAGAACCAGGCATCAAACTCCCCGCTGAAGCGACGCGCCCATTCCGGGTTTCCCGTGTAACTATGCAGTAGGACACGACACTTTTCGAAAACACCGCTTTCTTTGATTACGCGAAAACAGTCCTCATAGGCATCCCGGCAATGAACAATCACCGGCATGCCGAGTTCGGCCGCCAATTCCAGAAAAACGGCGAACACTCTGCATTGTTCTTCAGCGGCGGAGAACTCGTAATGATAGTCCAGACCTACCTCGCCTATCGCCTTTACTGAAGACGCGGCGGCCAATTCCCTCACTCTCCGCAAAGGAATCTCCGCGTATTCCCCGGCCTGATGGGGATGCACTCCCACCGTCGTAAGCAGCCGGGGGTCAACATGTTTATCGGCTTCCGCCGTCAAACGCTCGGCGTCGGGCAAATCCGAAGCCACCGCCGTCAACCAGCCTACACCGGCCTGACGGGCAGCGGCCAGAATTTGCGACAGATCGTCTTCGGGATACAAGTGAAAATGGGTATCAAACAACTCACACATAATTATCTGCCATTTATTCCTCTGAAGCCGTTCTCTCCGCCAGCCGGGCGACTCTTTCACCTAATTGGCGGCATTGATTTTCGACCCGACGGTCGGGGATTCCCAGCGAAACCGGCCCGTAATGATCGCCGTTGCTCGCTCCCTGGATAATCATTCCATGCACCAGCAAAGCATCAAGCAGATCACGAACCGCGGTTTCATTGCCGCCGCCGATATTGTGGGAAGAAGAAAAAGCGCCGCCGACCTTGCCCTCCAGCCGGCCGTGAAGGACTACGCTTTTATCAATAAAATTCCGCATTTTTCCGGCACTGTGCCCATAGTATGTCGGAGACCCCAGAATCACCGCGTCGGCGATCTCCAGATCCTCAATCGCCGCCTCCTGAACCTTCCTGACGGCGACTTCGGCACCGGACTTTCTGGCGCCCTCGGCAACAAATTCCGCCATCTTCTCGGTATTGCCGGTACTGGAATAATATACAATAAATACTTTAGCCATTTGATTTTTCCTTTTACATTTTTAATCCAATCACGCTTTTTTTTAATTTGACTTGTTTTGCCATAGGGCGGCGATTAGATAATATAACACATACTTGGCTTCCGGGAAAGTGGAGCTATTGTATAGTTGTTAATTTACAGGAAAAATCACCCTTTTTGCGCGGGGGTCCAATTAACCATATCAGAAGATCAGGAGAAGCAGCAAAATGGCATTGCCAGACCCGAAGAACCAACAAACCGTCGATGCCCGATATGTCGCCGACCTGGCCCGTATTGAGCTTACGGATGAAGAAACCAGAAATTATCAAGCGCAGCTGGAAGATATACTGGCCTATATTGAACAGCTTAGCCAGCTGGATGTGGAAGGCATCGAACCCACGGCTCACGGCATGCCGTTGCATAATATCATGCGGGAAGACAAAACGGAGCCGTCTCTGGACAGGCGGGAAGTGATGAAAAATGCACCGGCCGTTTCCGCGGAAGAATTATTTCAAGTGCCGGCGATTCTGGAAGAAGATGAGGGAGGAAACGGCTGATGGACTTCACCACTCTCACATTTGTTTCCGCCGCCGAAGCTCTGGAAAAAGGGGAGCTTTCTTCCCGCGAGCTGTGTCGTATGCTGATTGAAAAACGCGAGTCCATCGACAGCCGTCTGAAAGCCTATATCCACTTCAATCCCGAAAAGATCATGGCTCACGCCGATGAGGCTGACGAACGCCGGGCCGCGGGCCGTGCTTACAGTAAGTTCGACGGACTGCCCCTGGCGGTCAAAGACAACTTCGCCGTCCGGGGAGAACCATGCACCTGCGCCTCCAGAATTCTGAAAGACTTCATATCTCCATACGATGCCACGGTTACGTCTCGGCTCCGCCGGGCCGGAATAATCTTTGCCGGCAGAACCAACATGGATGAGTTCGCCATGGGCTCGACCAATGAAAACAGCGGCTGGGAGCCGGTATCCAATCCCTGGGATTTACAGCGTATCCCCGGCGGTTCCAGCGGCGGCTCGGCCGCCGCCGTGGGCGCCGGTGAAGCATTGGCGGCTCTCGGCTCGGACACCGGCGGCTCTATCCGCCTGCCGGCCGGATACTGCGGAGCGGTCGGACTGAAACCGACTTACGGCCGAGTGTCAAGATTCGGGCTGGTGGCCTTTGCTTCGTCTTTGGATCAGATCGGCCCGCTGACCCGCGACACGCGCGACAGCGCCTGCCTTCTGGATTTGATGGCCGGGCCCGACAGTAAAGACTCCACCACCCTGCCCCAGCCCCCGGAAAATTTCACCGACCGTCTCGCCGAAGGCGGCTTGAAAGGTATGCGCATCGGCCTGCCGAAAGAATACATGGACGGCGAAGGACTGGACCCGGAGGTGAAAAACACTGTTGAACAAGCGGCCGAAAAAATGCGGCAAGAAGGCGCCGAAATCATCGAAGTTTCCCTGCCGCACAACCCGTACGCAGTCGCCGCTTATTACATCATCGCCCCGGCAGAAGCCAGTGCCAATCTGGCCCGTTTCGATGGCATCCGCTACGGCATGCGGGACGAAGAAGGCGCCAAACAAGGAATCCTGGAACTCTACCGCAAAACCAGAGCCAAAGGCTTCGGTGACGAAGTGAAACGCCGCATCATTCTCGGCACCTATGTTCTCAGCAGCGGTTCCCACGACGCCTACTATCTGCGGGCCCAGAAAGTCCGCACCCTGATCCGTCAGGACTTTAACGAAGCCTTTCGTCAATGCGACATTCTTCTGGGACCGACAGCGCCCGCCCCGGCCAGTCGCAAAGGGGAATTGACATCACCGCTGGAAATGTATTTAACCGATGCCTACACCCTGCCCGCCAACCTGGCCGGCATCTGCGCCATCTCTCTGCCCGCCGCTTTTTCAAAGTCCGGCCTGCCCATAGCGGTGCAATTGCTCGGGCCGGCACTCGGCGAAAAACAGCTTCTGCGGACGGCGCATCAATTTGAACAAATCAATCAGCTGCAAATCGGCACACCGGATATACCGGCATGAGAAAAAAAGCGGTGCATCTCGTTTATTGCTTTATGGCTCTTTCTAGAACGAAGTGGTTTCAGTTGTCAGGTGTCGGGTTTCATGAACACTGAAACCACGAAGTCTCGCATAAGCCCGGCCCCCGGGCGGCGTAATAATGAATTTTGAATTCTGAATGTTGAAGTTCCTGACATATCAGGGTTCCACTTCAAAATTCACCATTCAATATTCAACATTCAATATTCAACATTCAATATTCAAAATTGTGTTTCATAAGCATTCGGACTTAGGGAAAAAGAGTTTTGTGAAATCCTTGATCCGCCTGAGGCGGACACCGCACTCCGAAAGAGCCTGTCGGCTCGGTGTTCATGACTGATGCGAAGCATCTTTGGAGCGCGGCGGCCTGACGCCGCTTTAAGATAGCCGCGGTTACTCATCACATAAGCCCCGCCGCCGGCGGGGCACCCCGGATACCTCGAGCAGAAATTCTGAGGTGACAAAAGTTCTTCAGGTGACTAAGCTATAGCGGCTTAAATGAGGACAGATTCGAGTGTACGTGTACGAATACGGGAAGTGCAGCATCGTTATACGGTTTCGTACTCGTACACCTACTCGTACACGCAAATCTTTCGAGTCCTGCCTTATACCCCGAGGGAGAGGCTTGGTTACGGGCAATACATCGGGAGCGCCCGCGTCCCCGCGGGCATTAAGGGGTGTCAACGGGGACATAGGCCCTGTTTTGGCTCGCAGGGACCTGGCCACTCTTCGTGTGGCTCAGGCAAGCTGCTCGCCCTCCATTATATGGCCGCGAGGACCTGACACACTTTAAAAATTCCATAATGGCAGCGATATGAAATCAGATTTACGACCAAGTGGTCAGGCAGGCTGCGGTCGTTTCATTTTTTTGTGATTTTTTGTGTCATGACCACTTTCGGATTTATTCCCGAGCATGTATTCATAACTGCATAGGAAAAGTGGTCAGATCAATTTTTTGTGGCTATCAAAATCCAAAAAAAAACACTATCATCCCATAACTCGGGGAAACGAGAGATTTTTTCAATATTTTGTGGTCAGGAGTTCGGATTTATCGATACCCCCAGTTAGGACTTTTGGTCGGGTTGTGCTCAAATGTGTGCCCCCTTGTCTCGCACCTAGTCCCGGCGTTGTCGAGCTTGAGCACAAATCAGATCCGCCTGAGGCGGACGAGACAAGGTGCGAGACAAAGTGTAGTAACGCATC
>PUNB01000240.1 GCA_003552565.1 Lentisphaerota bacterium | reverse complement strand
TTATTCAGGGGTGACTTTGCTTCTGATCAGCGGCACTTTTTTATCCCGGGCCCGCTGATGAATCAGGTCGATTTGGTTTAATTCCGGCTGTCCAAGATCGAGTGATTTGATTGAGGGCAGGGACAGAAAAATATCCGTCAGATGATCGCATTTCCCACAGGCGTGCATGCCGCCGCCGCCACATTCCAGCAGCACGCGCTCATCATGGGGGGCGATCTGTCCCCGGTACATCTCCGGCGAGACCATGATGGCGGAGTCGTTGCGAATAAGGATGTTGCCTTTCAACATTACGCCATGCTGATGACAGTAACCGGTTGCAGGTTCTGTAGTCCACTGGCTGAAGTGCTTGTAAAGCTCTATCTGAGCGGTCGCCAGGTTAGACAGTGCTGATTCAACCTCTTTCGGCATGGTATGCAGGTACAGGAATAATTCGCTGCCGCAGATCAAGTCCAGGTTGTCAAGCGGCCCCTGCAGGTCGGGCAAGGTGATGATGAGCTTTTGCCGGAGTTCAGGAAAAGGTTGCAGTAATTGCTGATAAGCCTGCATTGTCCGGGCCGCACGTTCAATCCAGCCTTGAGAGAAATCCTTCGGATCGGTGTCCGCCACTTCCCGCGGAGTGATTTTTCGCTCGCAGTCGGGCCGGACCCAAGGAGGGTTGTCAGCATTCTGTTCAACCTCGGCGCCGAACATGGAGGCAATCAGCACCGTGCCGAAGTTGGCCCGCACCGTCCACGGCAGGTCGGCGCCGATTTCATGGTTCATAACGATGCTCATGCCGAAGGCGTGGACAAGTTCATTATACAACATCTTTTCCGGATCGTCGAAAATCTCCCGATGCGGATAAGGCTGGAATTCCGCCGATTCCGGGTACGGATAGGTGAAAACCAGCGGCGGCCGGTCAACTTGTTCAAAGGCCAGAGAGCGCCGATACCTGGCGGCAATGCTGTCCAGCCTGTCGGTATCCAGCTTTTCGCTGAGCCAGTCGAGTAAACATTTCAGTTCAGAATTCATCGTTAAACCTTTTTGTACATAGAGAGCCACATCATTAGGAAAGTCGGCTACTGCCGGACGTCGCCGCCGCTGGCCATGACGGTGAAATCACGCCAGGGAGATATGCGTTCGGCGGAATCACTGGAATCAAACCAGTCCGCGGAAGGCCAGATAGACCCCGTCCGGAAAGGTCTCACGCCCATGTTGGGTGCGATACCTTTCCGGATGGGGTCTAGATAGGGGCGTTCAGCTTGAAATCTTCAGAACCGTTTTGCATTTATTTGTTTTTGTCATTTTGTATTTTTGCTGGGTGTTTAAGATTGTTTTTTGACTCCGTGTCTTGGTGACTGCGTGACGCTGGATGGATTTAGTGTGGTTATGAGATCCATGGTGTCACTGAGTCATGAAGTCAGATGCTTATGTGAGACTTCGCGTTGTTAACCTTGTCCCGAATCCGCCTGAGGCGGATCCCGAACCTAATTCCAAAGTCAAAAAAACACTGGACAAGGTGCGAGATCCGCCTTAGGCGGACAAGACAAGGTTTCATATGCCGCACCAGTCTCTCCCTCGGCGTATCCGGCACATCGCGCCGGTGGCGGGGCTTGTATGTTCGTCTCCATTTAGTCAATATCGACCAACTCGCTCAGATCCGGGATCGGTAATAATGATGCCGGCATCGAAACTGCATCTGATGAGTTCCTGCCTGACCTCCTTCATCTCCGGCACTTCCCACAGGTTTCTGAACTCTTCCGGATCGTTTTTAAGATCGTAAAGCTCTCCATAGTCGTTGCCGTGATAAACCACGAGTTTGTATCTATCGTCCCGATACATTGTGGCATAGGAGGGCACGTGCTCTTCGGGGTCGCCATGCGGCGTCTGCATATTAAGTGTATCGTAATACTCGCAACGAACGTATTTGCGGGGGTTGTATTCCGGAGCGGAGCCATCCAGAATCGGCATCAGAGACTTGCCATGAGTCCAGGGAAGGTCCACGCCCGCAATTTCCGCCAAAGTCGGTGCCAGATCGGTAAGCTCCACCAGAGCATTGCATTCGGCACCGCTTTGAAAACATTCAGGCCAGCTTATAATCAGCGGAACTCTGCTGAGACCTTCGTAGAAGCGACATCCTTTTTTTGTCAATCCATGGTCTCCGAGCATTTCCCCGTGATCGGAGTTGAAAACAACCACCGTGTTCTTCCTTTGGCCGCTGTTTTCCAGTGCGTCAAGCATTCGTCCCACGTTTTCATCGATGAGTTCTATCATGCCATAGTATGAAGCTTTTTGCTGTTGCTGCTTGTCCCCGGGAGCGTCGGGGCAGGTCTGAAACAAATGCGTTTTCAGCCTCTCCTGATTCTCTATATCACTCTCCCGGAACAAAGGGGCGGGTAAACCGTGCGGATCATAACGTCTGCTGTAGGAGCGCGGAGCATCGAATGGCGGATGGGGATCGAAAATATTGACGCTCATAAGCCACGGACCGTCGCGCTCTTCCCGCATAAAGTCTATTGCCCTGTCCGCACACCAGGTTGTCTGATGATATTTCATTGGCACATCATCGCGGTAACGATATTCTTTTTCCCCATTTGGCGAAACAGTCTCTTCAAACACTTCTTCGAAGACACCCTGTGCCTCAAGCCATTGCATGTACTGATTGCCTTTCCCGCGTCCCTGATGCGGGGAATGACTGTACCAGAAACAACGATATCCGTCATCACTCCGTTCCTCGACGCCGTTCCAGGCCGAGGCAAGGTGCAGTTTTCCGGACAGCCCGCAGTCATACCCGGCGTCGGCCAGACGGCGGGTGATGAGCTTTATCCGTTTATCCGTCCGGAAGCGCCTGTTTCCATTGATATTCGCATGGACCGTGCTGGGGTAAAGGCCGGTCAGGAAACTGGCTCGACTGGGGGTGCAGATCGGGTTCTGGCAATACACCTGCCTGAAGGCAGTGCCTTCGGAACACAATCGGTCAAGATTCGGCGTGTTGATATAGGGATTTCCCAGCGCGTTAATGGTATCGTAGCGCTGTTGATCCGTGGTTATCCACAATATGTTCGGGCGTTCTTGCATTTATGTTCTCCGTCATTAAGCTTGGAAAGCCGGTTCCACATCGCGATCCTTCTCCAATTGTCTGACTACGGCCATGGGCTCCAGTTCGCGCGGGGTGGTTTCTTTCTGCAGACTGATTGCGGCAGCGATTCCGGCGGCTTGTCCCGTTGCCATGCAGGTCTGCTGGATACGCAGACTCGCTTCCGCCAGATGATCCGCGGAAATGCAGCGCCCCGCCGGTTCATGGATGGTTTTTGTCATAATTAGTTTCCTTGTTTTTATTTGCTTTCTGATTGTTTCGCGGGAGGAACTTGGATACTGGTTTAGTCGGAGTCTGCGTTCGTCCGTTGGCGCTATCCACCGCGCACACGAGGTGGTCGGCGAGGCGGGCGAGCAGTTCCTGTTTCACCGTTTGATATTCAGGGTCATGCCAGCGGTTGCATAATTCGTCCGGATCCTGACACCGGTCGTACAATTCACCATCGGCGCTGCCCGCGTACATAGTGATTTTCCAGTCTCGTGTGGTCAGGGTGCGGGCCCGCATGGGGACGAAATCATCGTCATTTTCCGTCAGAGCCGCGTCTCTCGGCAAGGATTCGTCTCCTTTCCGTAAAGCCGGCCGCATGGAAACGCCCTGGACGGCTTCAGGCTCCGGAACTCCCGCCAGGTCGAGAAGGGTGGGGGCGATATCCAGTGCTGAAGTAACGCCGGTAATCCTTTCCCCTGCCGGAGTGCCAGGTCCCTGGACTATCAGAGGGGTGCGGATGATGCTGTCGTAGTGAAAGCCTTTCCCACAGAAACCGTGATCGCCGAGGTATTCTCCATGGTCGCTGACGAAGACCACGATGGTATTATCACTCAGACCGGTTGTCTGCAAAGTCTGCATCAGGCGTCCAATCTGGTCGTCCATCTGGGAGATCATGCCGTAGTAGACAGCTTTTGTCGCACGCCAGTCCGCCTCGGTGATTCGCGTGTAGTCGGCTGGCGGAGTGCCTATCAGTCGATCAGCGAATTGACGGTTGCCGAACTCCGTGTGAGAGCCGTGGTAGGTTTTTAATTGCAGCGGTGTTGCGCGACCATCCTCATGCACCGGCACCAGGGGCGGCGGCATATCTTCGGGGCGATACATGCTCGCGTAAGGTTCCGGCACCGTGAACGGATGATGCGGATCATTGAAGGATACATGCAGGAAAAACGGAGTTTCGGATTCGGCGGCCTGATGAAGAAATTTTTCCGTTTTCTCGACGATATATTCGCCGGCATGAGCATCGGCCGGCAGGTTCCACTGCTGGGTTTTGATTTTGCCGGTGTTGACTCCGGGGGTGATGGCCGGGGCGGGGGCGATCTGCTCTTGAGCATCCAGCATGCGCTCTTTCAGCCAGGCGCTGTAGCCGGGGCCCTTGCAGCCCATGCCGTGGCCGTTGACTAAATCCACGGATTGAAACCCGTAATAATCGAACAAACCGTCCGCCTGACGGGTTCGCTGGATATATTCCCATTCTTCCTTCTGCGGCACCAGATGAATTTTCCCGATTGAGGCTGTGGTATAACCGGCGTTCCGCAAAACCCGCGGTAAAAAACGTTTATCATCCGGCGTGACGCAGCCAACCATGCGACTTCGCAAAGCAGAGGGGAAGCAGCCGGTCAGCAGCGAGGCGCGGCTCGGTGTGCAGGTGGGCTGGGTGACCATGCACTGCTCGAACAACGTACCCTGCGAGGCCAGCCGATCCAGGTTCGGAGTACGGCATATGGTGTTGCCGTAGCATCCCAGACCGTCGGCTCGCAGTTCATCGGCCAGGATCATTACTATGTTGGGTTTGTTTCTTGTCATCTGTTGGCTGTTCTCCCGAATTAGCATTAATTAATCAGGCAAGACGTTCTTTCTGGCTGGCGGCGACTTTGTGATATAGCTTTTCAACATCCCATTCTCTGGTCAGCTCCGTGTGTAAACGGTCGCGGATCTCGGCGTAATCCGGGTCGGAGGCAAGGTCTCTGGTTTCATGCGGGTCCGCATCCAGATCGAACAACTGTACCGGGTCACGCATACTGGCCAGCAGCTTGAAATTATCCCGCTTCAGCGCCGCCATCGGTCGATCGGTCCAGGTGGCGTAATATTCCACCATCGCTTTGTTGTCCCATTCAGCGTTTTTATTCCGCAGCAGCGGCTCAATGCTTTTTCCCGCGAGGCCGTCTGTGTCGGCCTTTGCCCAGTCGCAGATGGAGGCCGTCAGGTCGAGCAAAGAGACATTGTGCGCAAGCTGTTCTTCAACGTCTTGATGAAATGGATGGGAAACGATCAGAGGAACCCGGATAGATTGTTCAAACAGTGATGACTTCATCCACAAACCATGTTCGCCGAGCATCTCGCCATGATCGCTGGTATACACGACAATGGTGTTTTGGCGCTGTCCAGAGCTGTCCAGGGCGTCCAGAACTTCGCCGACTTTTTCGTCCATGCGCGATATGGCCGCGTAGTAACCGTGTCGATTGCGCCGGATGACATCTTCCGGGTAGCCCTCCGCCGGCATTTGCCGAAAACGGCGGTTTCGTTCGTGCATGGGATGGCGGTCAGCGGCGGTCAACTCCTTTGTCGGCATGTCGATGTGGTCCGGGTCGTAGAGATCCCAGAACCTTTTTTCCGCGTTCCACGGTCCGTGCGGGTGCTTGAACCCCACCATCAAAGCCCAGGGATTATCATTTTTTGAGTGAGAGAATAGGAATTCTTTCGCCGCTTCCGCCGCCTGGTCATCCAGGGCGACACCGTTTCCTATCTTCGGGCGCCGGCGCATTTTTTCGGCTGTAAGGGCGTGTTCGGACAAAGAGCCGCCGCTTTCTGTCCAGTTAGGGGTGGATTCATTGGCATCCGGATCCTCGGCAATCTGGGCGCCGAAACCGTGCAGCTTGTCCGGTCCGTTGAAGTGCATGCGGCCGCACAACACCGTTTCATAACCCGCGGCTTCCAGTCGATGTCCCCAGGTTCGCTCCTCCGAGGGTAAACGCGTGTTGTTATCCCAAACGCCAATATCCCGCACCCGGCGGCCGGACATGAAAGCCATGCGCGACGGCACGCATAAAGGCGAGGGGCAGTAGGCGTGGTTAAAACGGACACCCTGCCGGG
>PUNB01000216.1 GCA_003552565.1 Lentisphaerota bacterium | reverse complement strand
ATCCTGGAGGAGCGCGGGCAGGTCATCGAAAGCCGGCCCAGCCACCTTTTCGGGGAAGGATGCGCCTGGACCCCGGAAGGTATTGTTCAGCTCACCTGGCGGAATCGCATAGCATTCCGGTATAACCCGGAAACGTTGGAAAAAATCGCCAGTTATGATTACCCGAGACAAGGCTGGGGGTTGATTTATGACGGTGAATATCTGTGGGCCAGCGACGGCAGCCATAATCTGTATCGGCTGAACCCGAAATCTTTGGAAACAAATCATCAGATCCAAGTCAGAACTAAAGACGGCCGTACCCTGCCGCGAATCAATGAAATGGTTTGGATTAACGGCATTGTTCTGGCTAACATCTTCATGGAGAATTATATTGTCGCCATCAATCCTGAGACAGGTTATGTTCTTCGAAAATGGGATCTGAGCGCCATTGTCGAAGATGAAAAACCCCGGGATAGAGAACATGTTCTCAACGGCATAGCCTATGATCCGGACGGCGAACGACTCTGGATCACTGGTAAACAATGGCGCCATATTTATCAAATAGAACTTCCGAACATGCCCAATAAAGGAACAACAAAATGAATAAACGACCTAACATAGTTTTAATGGTGGCTGACGACCTCGGCACCGAGGGTATGGGCTGCTACGGCAACCAGGTTGTAAAAACCCCGAATCTGGACTCGCTGGCGGGAAGCGGCATCCAGTTTCTCAACAGTTTCTGCACCACCGCCAGCTGCGCCGCCAGTCGCTCGGTTATCCTGACCGGGCAGCACAATCACGCCAACGGCACTTACGGCCATACGCATGGACACCATCACTTTTCGGCTTTTGATGACACGCTTTCCCTTCCCCGCCTGCTGGGAGAGAACGGTTACCGCACCGGCCGCTGCGGAAAAAAACACTTCTCCCCGGACTCGGTCTATCCTTTCGCCTGGAATATCCCGGAACAAGAAACCGGTCGCGACGATGTGCGGATGTCGGAAATCTGCCGCGATTTCATCCGCGATGAGGATCCCTTTTTTCTGTACTGGTGTTCCTATAACCCGCATCGCGACGGTGTTGTGGAAGATCACCCTCTGCGGCCGAACAACTTCGGCAACCCAGAGACCTCCTTCCCCGGCGACAATGAACAAACCTACCGTGAAGAAGAAGTGGAAATCCCCTTTTTCCTCAACGACTCTCCCGAGGTAAGAGCCGAACTGGCTCAGTATTACCAATCCGTTTCCCGCCTGGACCGCGGGGTCGGACGGCTGATGCAGGTACTGCGGGAAGAAGGAAAAATGAACAATACAATCATTGTTTTCATTTCAGACAACGGCATTGCCTTTCCCCAGGCCAAAACCACCCTCTATGAACCTGGTATGCGGCTGCCCTGCCTCATTCACAGCCCTTTCCATGAAAGCCGCGGAGAAGTTTGTGAAGAATTGATATCCTGGACAGACCTCACCCCGACGATTCTGGAGTGGGCGAATGTCAACACTGAAAAAACATCTTTCCACGGCGCTTCTTTAGAGCCGCTGGTCAGCAATCCGGGAACCGCCGATTGGCGCCGGGAAATTTACGCCTCCCATACCTTTCATGAAATTACCAACTATTACCCCATGCGGGTGCTCAGAACAAAGAAATATAAATTCATCTACAACATCGCCTGGAAACTGGATTATTCTTTTGCCTCAGACCTCTGGGCCTGCCCCTCCTGGCAGGCTGTTTTACGCGACGGAGCCAGTCATTTCGGCAGCCGTTCGGTCGATAATTATATCCAGCGGCCTTGCTTTGAACTCTATGATCTAGAAGAAGACCCGCAGGAACTGGAGAATCTGGCCGAGAAGCCGGAATACCGTCAGCTGATCGATGAATTCAAGGACAAACTGCAGAAGTTTCAGAAACAAACTAGTGATCCCTGGCTGCACAAATGGCAGTATGAATAACATTTTCAATTAACAGCTTTCTACGAGATGACGGGGTCAATTCTTCTGTGATAACACCTTAACCCCCATGACCTGACCAATTTCAACAATTAATCAATTTCACCCCATGACAACAAGAAAGTACGGTTCAAGCAATCGAAGCAAAAATTATCACAATTTATCTTCGAGTCAAAAAAAAGGCTCACACAAGCGCCAATCCGACATGTTTTCGGCAGGCAACTGGGCCAAGCTGGGAATACCGCTTGCAGTTCTGGCGATAGCCGCCCTGTTCGGTGCTGATCGACATAACTGGGTTTTGGCACTCAGTGTTATTACAGGAGTTTTGGGCTTATTCTTTAATAGACCGCCTATCAAGCGCTCTTTATTTGTTCTTTGGTGGACCAGTCTTGTTTTTATAGTCTGGCACCTCTTCACTTTGATCTCTCTGCCGGCACCAGGCCTGGGAACGGAGCGGGCCGATTATTTCCAAGAATCAGCACAGAAAATCAGCGAGCTCTCCGAACTGCCCATTGGCGAGGTGAACAGCGATAGCCAATCCGATCAAAGCTCCGTCGCATTGTTCAATGACATTGAAACATCTAACGGAAACTCAGGTCACCTTAGTCTGAATCAGGCAGGCACCAAGAGATTTATCATCACATTGATCGGATCCTTGTCCATGTTCTGGCTGGCGACCGCCATGACTCTTGATCAGAGAATGCGTTTTCTCGCCTATATAGCAGTTGGCGGCACCGCGGTTGCGGTAATAGGCCTGATTGGACAATATATTATCCCCGTCGGCGAACGAATCTGGTGGATAATTCCAGCCGAACAGCCAGTGGCACCTGGACCATTTCTTTACACTCATCATTTTATCGCCTTTTGCGCAATCTTGACACCAGTGGTTCTAAGCCTGGTAATTGTGCCTATTCCATTAATCCGCCGCCGCCACTCTCGAGCAAAAAGAAAAATACAACTGGACAATTCTTCGATATCCGCCTCAGATTCCTCAACTTTGCCGAGCGAAGCCCATAAGAAAAAAGCTCCGAGCCATTCTACTTCCGAATCAGAAACGAAATTTTCAAGCTGGTCCAGAGATTGGCTGCGCACTGGGCGTCTGCGGTTTTTCTACGGCTTCTGTCTGCTGCTGATGATCCTTCCCCCCTTGCTTTCTTTTTCGCGCGGCATCGTGATTACCGTCATTATCGGCTGTTTGGTTACAATTTTACACTGGCTCCGCAATCGCTCCCCGCTTACATTAGTCAACATAGTTCTTTTAATCGGACTGCTTTTTGTGTTTTTGCAATGGCTGGGGACGGGAGAACAGAAAAGTCTGTCGCTGGAAAAAGAGAACGCCCCCCATCGTTCCATGGTCATGCGCGAAACCTTATCCCAATGGAGTGATTTCAAGTTTTTAGGCGGCGGCGGTGAGTCATTTCGAGTACTTAATGCCACGTATAAACAAGAACCGGACACCGCCACACCACACTATGCCGACAACGAGTACTTGCAGTTTCTGGCGGATCATGGACTGTTCGGCAGTCTTTTGGGAGCAGTAACTTTGACGGTGCTGCTCATAGCATTCTGGAGTAATTTCCACAGCCGCTTTCAAAGAACCAAAACTTTGCGGGCTCTGCGGGATACCTGGAGTCGCGACCGGGATATTGTCCGGCGGCATCGTTCACTCTATGCATCGGTTGTTTCTCTTTCTCTGCTGGCCGCAGTCTGCGGCAGCCTGGCGGGCCTGCTTCTGCTGTTCGCTTGCGGCTTTCCGACGCGATCTCCTCTCAATGCCTTTGTGGTTGCCGCTTTAATCGGTTTGATCATGCCTCTGCCCCAAAAACCCAACAACGAACGCTCCCTTTATTGGCATTGGGCTTTGATTCCTTTTGTGGCCATCTCTTTAATCGTCAATTTAACTTGGACCGGACGCGATATGAAACTAGACAATCCGTACTATCTGCGCCAAGCCGATATTCCGAGGCTGGCAGAAGCGATCCGGGCCGCGCCTTCCTATTGGCTGCCTTGGGCAGAACTTTCCCAACGCATTCGAGAACAAGCGAACAGACATTTACAGACCGAAGATAACCGATTCTTTGTGGGCACCGACCACTTGCGAATGTATAACTTTGGAGTGAATTGCCTGGAAAGAAGCGCGGAACTCAATCCCCGCAATACAGATTTATGGTGGGAATTAGCCCAGATCCGTGTTAAACAGGATAATATTGCTCCGGAAAAGGCTGTACGTTCCTTGCAAAAGTCGGCCCGCCTGAGTCCCGAGAAAGAGAAGATTTGGCGAGCATGGCTGGATTTTGTTTTGTCCCAGCAACATATAGAATTCGGACTCGAACTCGGCCGTGAGGCCCAAACTAGAGCTGAACCTGCAGTGGCTCTTGATATATGGACGGAAATAAGGCTGTTGTCCCAACAACTGCAATCGACCGAAGCTGAATATCAAGCGACTGAAGCCCTGACCAAACTGCAGCCGCAAAATGTATCCTGGTGGCAGAAAAAAGCGCGGCTTTCATCTAGTCTTACAAAAACTGATAACGAAATTCGAGCACGGCAACAAATCACCCGTTTACAGCCGGAAAACTGGGAAAATTGGCTGGAACTAGGAAAATTATACTGGTTCGAAGGTAATCAAACGACAGCGGAAAGAGCTTTTGGAAGAGTCAGGCAATTACAACCGGAAGCCAGTCATGAAATTGAAAAAATACTGGACTCCGAACCCGAATAGGATCACGAGTGACTGCCATATTGTAAGCGACACACTCGCGCGGTGACAGAGCCGAAAAAATGGAAAAGATTGATGAAGTAATGACCGTGCTTTCGAAATTTCGTAAGCACGGGTAGATTTATTAAGGAGAAAAATAATGGCTATTGATCCGGTATGCGGTATGAATGTGGATCCCTCGAATCCAGCAACATCTACGGAATACCAAGGTAAAACATATTATTTCTGTAACCCCTCCTGCAAAACTGAATTTGAACAGGCGCCTGAGAACTATCTCAATTCCTCGCAGAATCAATCCGAATCAGAATCCTGCCCGATTCCAGAGAATGAACCCCGCGATGAAAATGATGTGCCATCAGACTCAGGCAGTCATTCCGACTCCGGAAAATCGGCCAAAACCACCTTGTCTCTTTCCGGCATGAGCTGCGCCAGCTGCGCCCAGAACATCGAGAAGGCTTTAAACAAACAGACAGGGGTATTCGAAGCTTCGGTCAATTTCCCGGCCGCCCAGGCCAAGGTGGTTTACGATCCGGAATCACTGTCCACCGCCGACCTGATCTCCGCAGTGAGCGAAGTCGGCTATCAGGCGGAAGTGCTCGACTCGTCTGATGACAATGCACCGAATGAAGAAGGTGAAAGCCGGGAAGACCGGGAAACCGCCAACGCACTGCACAAAATGATCGTGGCCTGGTCAATAACCATTCCAATGATGGCGGTGATGATTGCTCACATGTTTTTTGAAGCGCCCATTCCAGCCTATCATTTCCTAATGACTGTTCTGGCTCTGGCGGTGCTGACAGCGGCGGGTAAAGAGACCTTTGTCAGCGCCGTTAAAAGCATCAAAGCCGGCGCCGCTAACATGGACGCGTTGATTGCGCTTGGAACCGCGGCCGCGTTTATCACCGGGCCACTGGCCGGAATGAGACTGGAAATAGACAATTATTCCGGGGTCG
Organism: Lentisphaerota bacterium; assembly: GCA_003552565.1. GTDB lineage: Bacteria > Verrucomicrobiota > Lentisphaeria > Oligosphaerales > PUNB01 > PUNB01. The sequence continues at coordinate 583 of PUNB01000216.1, read as the reverse complement.
CGGCCATGATTCTGGCCTTTCATCTGGCCGGCAGATATATTGAGTCCAGAGCCCGCGGCCGTGCCGGCAGGGCGATTCGCGAACTCATGGAACTGGGGGCGAAAACCGCCAGAGTCATCCGAGACAATCAGGAAATCGAAGTTCCGGTTCACGAAGTTCAGAAAGGTGACCTTATAGCCGTTCGGCCCGGTGAAAAAATTCCGGCCGACGGTGAGGTGGTGGAAGGCCGTTCTCTAGTTGATGAATCAATGGTCACCGGCGAATCAATCCCAGTGGAAAGACAGGCGGGGGATGAAGTCGTCGGCGCCACCGTCAGCCAGGATGGAGCTTTGAAAATCCGCGCCACGCGGGTCGGCAGAGATTCTTTCCTGTCGCAAGTTGTGGAACTGGTACGGGAGGCTCAGGCCACTCGGGTGCCGGTGCAGGCGTTCGCAGACCGGGTGACCAGTTATTTTGTGCCGACTGTAATCGGCTTATCGGTGTTGACTTTCCTGGTCTGGGTGCTTCTGCCGGAGCACCCTCGGGTGATAACCGCTTGGGCCGGTGATTTTCTGCCCTGGGTCAATCCGGAACTGGGAAGATT
>PUNB01000196.1 GCA_003552565.1 Lentisphaerota bacterium | reverse complement strand
CTTTTCAGCCCCCGCAGGGGGCGCACTTCATAAAGCTGGTCGACTAAGAGTATCCGATTAAGCCCGGCCCCCGGCACGGTGCGCCGGACACCCCGAGGGGGATACTTGTTGAATGGTTTCTGGTGTCAGGTTTCGGGTTTCACTTGAACACTGAAAGCACGAAGTCTCACATAAGCCCGACCGCCGGCGCGATGCGCCTGATACCCCGAGGGTGAGACTTTGTTGTATGGTTTCTGGTGTCAGGTTTCGGGTTTCAGAAAGTCAGAAAGACCTTGTCTCGCACCTTGTCCCGTTTTTTTGACTTTGGAATTAGGTTTGTGATCCGCCTGAGGCGGATTCGGGACAAGGTTAACAACGCGAAGTCTCACATAAGCTGATTGACTAAGTGTGTTACGCTTCATGCTCCATTACACTTACCTGATTCCGTTAACTTAATCAGCCTGGTACTCGGGAAACTTTTCCTGTAGTCGTTTTCGGGTTTGCTCTGCTTCTTCCGGAAGCTGTAAATATTCACGCAGCCGCTGTTTTTCGCTTAGTATTTCCGGCAGTTTTATGGGCTCGGGGGAGAGCAATTCGGTCTGTTCAAGCACTCGCAGGGCGGCTTTGTGCCAGCCGAACCGCTGGAAAAGTCGAGCCCGCGCCAAAGGCAGAGCGCCGGTGGAGCGATCAAAGGGGGATGCCTGGTCCCATTGGTCAAGTTTTTCCTGTGCTTCATCCAATCTTCCCTCGTCCAGCAGGTTGTAGAAAGAACGCCGCAGGGCGCCGCCGCGAGCTTCAGCCTGGCGCTGATCTCGGATCAGGCGCAGCTCGGAGGTGATTTTCCGATATATTTCCTCAGCCTGCTCTTGTTTTCCTTGTGCCAGAGCCAGGTCCAGGCGCAGTAAATTGATTTGGCGCTCCTTCAGCCCGGAGACGTTTCGCTGATGTAAACGCAACTGATTTTCTGCTTGTTGGAAATCATTCAAACGCCAGGTCAGAAAGTGGAAGATTTCCCGCGTCAAACGTTCTTGAGTATTTCTGTCGTCGATTGGAAGGCGGCGCCAGGCCTGGCGATAATTGTAAAATGCTTTTTCCCCTTCAGTGTTACGGGCCAGATCGAGGTGAATCTGGTACAGCTTTTCCTGGTTTATTTCGTCTCTCTGGGCTAGTTCCCTGGCCAGTTCCCCCAGCCATGTATGAGCTTCCTGGTGGCGGATAAACTTATAGTAATCCAGCAGGTCAGAGGTGTTCAGGCTGGACAAGGAAACGTTCTTCATGGAGTTCACGAACTGTTCAAAGTCCTCAGTATTACTAATCGATTTTCGTGGCGGCGCTTTTTGCGGAAACCGGATGATTCCCTCGAGCGTTTGGCCGTTGACTCTTACCGTAATCGGTCGACTGGAGGCGCCGGGGATAACCATGATTGTTTTCTTTCCTCGACTTTGCAGGCTGTTGTCCACATTCCAACTGGCGGCGATTCCAGTCAGGCTTTGCAGTTCAACCAGATGGTAATATTGATCTTCGTAACCGATGTAAGCGATGGTTTCATAATCAAAAAGCGGGGCAGGGTGGCGAGTGCGGGATTGAACTTTCCGCCGTCGGCTGATTCCTGCCTGATGCAGTTTGGCTTCTGAAAAAGGCACGTATATATCCTCTCTGTCATCCGCATCTTCATTAACTGTTCCCGCCACGGCGGTGAAGCGGCCATCGCGATTGAAAACCAGGCCGCTCAACTGATGGGTTCCGCGGGAAAGTCTGATCGTCCCTCGGTAATTCTCGAGATCACTGGCGGTCACGGCGCCGCCGCGTTCGATTAACGTCTGATTGTTTATGCTCAGGAAACCGGCGTTTTCACTGATCAGAAAAAAAGTATGCTCGCCGCTTTCTTCGATGGTGAAATAGGCGCTGAATTCAATGGCTAAACTGTTTTTATATGCCAATGGGTTGCCGCCGAGCGAGAAGGAGTCCATAAAAAGATTTCCTAGTTCTTCTTCCTGCTGGAGGAGACGCTGGGCCTGACGCCGGGTGTTCGGCATGGTTGGACTGTTAAAAGTATGCACTTTCGCTCTCAAGCCCGGCCGGAAGGCGTGCGGATTCTGTTCGGCGCGTCTGCCGGAACCGAAATAAACAATCAGGGTGTCTTTCGGTGCATTTTCCGGTGTGCCGACAAGTATCAGGGTGTTATTCCCGCTTCCCTGGCCCATTTTCAACAGCGGCAGCCGGTCGCCGTTCTTGCTGTAAGCCCGCAGGTCGCGACTTCCCAGGCCGCAGGTGGGCACTTCAACGGCCACCCCCGCCCTGGACGGCGAGGGGGGCTGCTGGATCTGGTGAATAGATCTGTAAGGGGAAGGGGAATGATGCCAGGAAATGTCCTGTTCAGCGGCGGTCGCTTCCATGATAGCCAGTGCCGCCGTCCAAACCAGCAGACGTTTCAGGCGGTTTAAATGAAGGTTCATTTGGCTCTTTCTCAAAGCGAATGGGGTGTGAATAGCGTTTTCTTAGATTTTGTGGATAACTGATTGGTTTCAGGTTTCAGGGACAATTTTGTGTCCACCTAGTCTCGCACCTTGTCCCGAACCTAATTCCAAAGTCAAAAAAACACTGGACAAGGTGCGAGACAAGGTTTCATATGCCGCAACAAGTCTCACCCTCGGGGTATGTGTCGCCCCGCGCCGGCGGCCGAGATGGTGGCCGGAGCTTCCAGCTCCGGATTGCTGGACGCACCGCGCCGGCGGTCGGGCTTATGTGAAACACAATTTTGAATGTTGAAGTGGAACTGCATGGTCTGTCCTAAACTCAACATTCAGAATTCAAAATTCAATATTCATTATTGTTTCTTCTACGGGGTATCCGGCGCATAGCGACGGCGGCCGAGATGGTGGCCGGAGCTTCCAGCTCCGGATTGCTGGACGCACCGCGCCGGCGGCCGGGCTTATGTGAAACACAATATTTTCCTAGGGATTAAGATGCCAAAATTTCACTCTTCAGCGTTCTCTTGAGAATCCTGATTTCGCAGTTCCCGTGCCCGTTCAAAAGCCTCTTCCGAGGTCGGAATACGGCTGTGTCCTATTCTCTCATAAATATTGGCGGCGCTTTCTCGGCGCCCCTGGCTGATTAATATTTCAGCGGCTTCATGGGCGGCCCGGGCGAAGTAATACCAGTCCCGGACTGCGCCCTTCCGGGCTTCAATATCATAGCTATAAACAATATCCAGATAAACGTCCAGAGCTTCTTCATGACGCTCCAAGTGTCTCAATGTTCTGCCGAGCCGATAAGATAAATTCTCCCGCAGGCTGGAAGACATTTCATCTTCTTCCTCAAGCAGCTCCTTGTAAATAGATGCCGCCTCTTCGGCTCCTTCTTCGGAATCGACTGCGAAACGCATATCCGCCACGCGCCCCCGGGCCGCTTTTCTTCGGTCGCTTTCCGCCGCTTTCTCCGCCGCCTGTTCGAACCATTCAGCCGCCTCCTCATATTGCCCAAGCTCCGCCAAGCCATCCCCATGCAAGAAGGCCGCGCGGGCGGAAATCTCCTGGAATTCCTCGTCCATCGCGGCTTTTTGCTCCTCCAGCTCCACCAATCTATCCAGTGACTCTTGATATTCCTGCCGGCGATAATGATGCAGATAAGCCGCTTCAAATAAAGCCGTCAACGCCTGCTCTGTTTCTGGAAAATCTTCAACCACTCTTTCATATTTCTCCAAGGCGCTGGAAGTTTGTTCACGATTATCATAATGGTCAGCCAGCCATAAAAGCACATCGGCGGCTAAAATGTCTTCCTCAAACTCCTCTAGAAAGCGCTCGCTCTCAGTGATCGCCGAGTCCGCGTCACCGGCCTGAAAAGAAACATAAATCTGGTGATAACGCGCCTTCGGATAAAGCTGGGAGTCAGGATAATCTGCGGTCAGTCGATTCAGCGTTTCCAGGGAGCGCTCCAAATCACCTTGGCATCTGGATGTCTGGTAAATCTCCATCAATGAATAAGGAGCCAAATCATCCTCTGGAAACTGTTCCGCAAGCTCATACAGAGCCTCCATGCTCTTATCCACTTCGCCGCTTTCTCGCAATGTTTCAGCCAGACTCATCCAGGCTTCCGCCGCTTGTTCATGTTCCGGATAATCCTCAACAAAACGCCGGTAGCTGGCCGCCGCTTTTTCCGGCTCCCGATTATCCGCGAAGGCCTGCCCCTGCAGCAGTCGCGCCAACGGACCATCTTGCGTTTCCGGCAGCTTGTCCGCAAGCTCACCATAATACTCAGCCGCCTGATCGTAAGCCGCCGCCGCCATCGCCGCTTCCCCGGCGCCCGCCAACACTCTGGCCCGCTTATCTTCCGCCAGCGGCAATTCTTGCGTCTGTTGAAAAATCTCCAGCGCCGACTCCGGCTCCTCTTCCTCCATGAATCGCTTTCCCAGCTTCATAAAACTGCCGTAACGCAATTCGAGATCAGCCTCTTCAGACTCGGCCGCGACTCGCCAATGTTCAACCGCGGCGAGGTGTTCTCCCGCCTGCTCCAGCATTTCCGCCAACTCGACCCTGGCAGAGTAATATTTTTCATGCTCGGGGAAATCGGCGATAAAAGTCTGCAAACTCTCACGCCCTTGTTCAAACTCTTCCAATTCCACTTCCGCCCGCGCCTGCGCCAGCAGCATTTCGGCCTTCTCGCGATCCCGCGAAGCAAGCCGGCGAACCCGCGGCAGCACGCGCAGCGCATTTTCATATTCCTCCTCCTCCAGCAGCCGACGAGAGAATTCGGCCAACACTCGCCACCAAACAGGTTCATGTGCATCGGGAATATCTTCTTTGATCAGCTCATAACTCTCCAGCGCTTCCTCAAATTCTCCTTGATGCACTTTTACATGCAGACGATGCAAATGGACAAACGCCTCATCCTCTCCGAGAACTTCCTCCGCCTCCTGCAAATATTCCACCGCTTCCGAGAATCTTTCCAGCGCGACACTGACGCGGACAAGTTTCAAAAACACATGCGTACGTGATTCTGATTCAGGAAATTTCTCTAAGAACTCCAGCAGCCGCTCCTCCGCCGCCGACAACTCCCCGAGTCGCTTATACGCCTCAGACAAAAGCAGATATGCCCGCTCCCGCAGTTCCGGATAAATTTCATCCTCGAGCAGAGGCTCAATTTTTTCCGTCGCCTCCTCATATCTTTCTTCCCTCATCAGCAGAGCCGCTCGCCAAAATCGCAAGTGCAGCTGATAATACTCTTCATCCGGCGGTGTTCCATCCGAATGCTCATCATAATGTTCCAGAATTCGGCGGGCCTCCTCCAGTTCGCCCTGCATCAGGCGTGTACGTAACAAAAGGATGGTGGCATCCGTGAAATCCGGCTCCTGCCCCTCAGCCCGATTCCGGTAAGAAGTAAAAAACCTGGCCGCTCCATCATAAATTCCGTCGCCCAAAGCCCGCATTCCTCTCTGACGATAACCGTAGCCCGGATCACGCACTTCCGGCTCAGGCCCCCTCTGCCAGTAATAATTCTGATCTTCATCCATAAATGGCCATGCAGTCGGCGCCTCCGACACGTCCTCGGAAAAGACAGTGAAAGTAACCGAAAACAGCAGCATACAGGAAACAGCCGACAACCGCCGTAAACATCTCTTTCTGACAATAAACAGTGAATACATGATCAGAAAATCATCCAAAATAACCGGTTGAAAACAAATTGTGGAGATTCGGTTAAAATAACATTATCCCCGCAAATACCAACCCCCGATGACAACCATCCATGGCATGTTCGGGGCCGTCAAAATCGAAATCGGCTGAAAAATATGCATCCTCGGGCATAAACCCGTGGACAAACGGATACTCTTAATCGACCAACTTCATACGGAAACGCATCAGTTAGCGGGTAGAGGTAAGGATATCCACGCAGGGATGGCGGTTAAGAAAGCGATTAAATGTATTGGAACTCACTCTATCTCCCGTAACCGCTGAAGATTCAACTCATCCCAGGAACAACCCGGAACATCGCTCTCGCCCTTGGGTGTTTCAATGATACCGGGGATTCCGTGAAATCGCGAGGCTTTCAGCAGGTTGATGAATCCGGCTTCACCAATATATCCTTTCCCGATATGAGTATGACGATCTTTCCGACTGCCGCAGTCATACAAGCTGTCATTCAAGTGCAGCAGCCGGACTCTTTCCAGCAGCTTGCTCCTCTCTAATTCATCTATCCACCTTTCGACTGTTTCAGATTTCCGCAACTCAACACCGGCGGCGAATGCATGCGCCGTATCCAGACATACAGATAAACGCGGATGAAAATCCAATATCTCCAGCAATTCTTTTAAATCCTGCAAGGTGCTGCCGATCACCGCCCCCTGGCCGGCGGTATTCTCCAATGCTATCTCAATGTTCATACCGGCGGTTTTGTCAAGCAGGCAAGCCAATCCTTCGGCCGCTCTCCGGCGGGCGGCACGAGGCTCCCCATCTTTAGCCGACCCTGGATGCAGCACCAGACAACGGGCCCCGAGCCGGCTGCCGCGCTCCAGCTCTTCCAGCAGCGCTCGTCGTGATTTTTCCTGCAGCCGAGAATCGTCCGAGGCGAGATTGCAAAGATAACTGGCGTGAACGCAAAAAAAACGTATTGACGACCGTCGGCAGGCCTTCAAGAAACGTTCTTCCTGTTCCACGGTTAATGGCGCCGACTCCCACTGGCGCTGATTGCGAGTGAAAATCTGCAATGCTTCCGCCTCTATCGCTTCGGCCCGGCTGATCGCTTTGTCAACACCTCCGGCGATGGACAAGTGCGCTCCCAGCGGCCGGCCATTTTGATGGGACTTTTTCTTGTTTTCGGTGGATACTGTCATTGCAAATCGACAATCATTCCCGATCCAGCGCCTCGCGGATTTTCAGGTTCAGGGAATTTCTGGAAAAAGGTTTCTGAAGAAAGTTTACACCAGCGTCCAGCACACCATGGTGGGCAATGACATTGGCGGTATAGCCGGACACGAACAAGCGCTTGATATCGGGGAATAAGGACATAAGATTTCGAGCCAGGTCGCGACCGTTCATCTCCGGCATGATCACATCGGTAATGAGCAGATCAATCCGCCCCTCGAATTCCCGCGCCAAACGAAGAGCCTCGCCCGGCCCGGCGGCGGTGATTACCGTATAGCCCAATCCTTCAAGTGTGCGGGTGGTAGTTTTCAAAATAGCCGGCTCGTCTTCCACCAGCAGGATGGTTTCGCTGTTCACTGCAGATGTGGACACCGGCAACTCTTCAGGCGTTGAAGCACTCCTGGTTAGATGTCGCGGCAGATAAATCTTGAAAGTTGTCCCTTGATTTGGTTCACTGTAAACATTGATGAAACCTTTATTCTGCTTAACAATACCGTGCACCGTAGCCAGTCCCAGACCGGTGCCCTCGCCGGTTATTTTGGTGGTGAAAAAGGGCTCAAACACCTGGCCGAGCGTCTCGGACTCCATGCCTCGGCCATTATCACTTACCGCCAGCATGACAAATTCGCCGGTATCGGCCTCGACATTTTTTGCCTGATAGGCTTCATCAATAGATACATTTTCCGTTTCCACAGTTATCTTGCCCGCCTCGGTAACAGCGTCTCGCGCGTTAACACAAAGATTGACCAAAATCTGATCAACCTGGGCCGGATCAACGAAAACGGGGTTTAAACTACCACCTGGGCGCCAGACTAAATCGATATCCTCGCCAATGAGCCGACGCAACATCTTGAGCATAGACTCAATGGTTTCGTTGAGGTCAATCAACTTTGGTTCAACTGTTTGCCTGCGAGCGAAAGCCAAAAGCTGCCGGGTCAAGTCGACGGAACGATTGGCGGCCTTCTGTATCTCGTTCAAACTGTTGCGAAGGCCTTCATTGTCGCTGACTTGCTCCATGGCCATCTCGGTTTCTCCCATTATGACCATTAACATGTTGTTGAAATCGTGCGCCACGCCGCCGGCCAGACGGCCGATACTATCCATCTTCTGTGCCTGGAAAAGTTGATTATGCAGTTGTTCCCGTTCAATTTCGGCCTGCCGGCGTTCCACCAGCAATCCGATCGTTTGAGCCGAAGTTTTCAAGCGGCTCTTGGCCATCTCAATAATATAGGGTGGACGGGAAAGGTAGTTTTCTGAGGCGTGACATAGTTCTTCATAGTCCACATTATAGGTTCGGGCCAGCTCATTTAATTTCTTCGCATCTCGCGGCGGATCCCCATAGCCGAAATTGATGGAACCAATAACCTCGCCATTGGCGAAAACCGGCATTCCATACAGCCTTATACCCCCAGCGCACTCGATATCAACGGGTTCACCGCGTTTCATTGCCTCTTTTGAACAATCTTTCCAGCAGCTTTCGTGGCACCACCAGCGGCCGGAAGCGAGTGCTTCGGCGTTGTCGGAAGTTTCACAAAGTTTTCGGGAGGCGTGGTCAAGCATACGGCACCAGCCGGAGGAAAATATTCCATAGGCGTAGTCGCCATTGGCCTCGTAAATGGCGGAAGAAGTGCCCAGCAGGTCCATATATTCGGAGGCAATTTTGGCGAGCATGTCAGAGCCAACACAGCGGAGGATAAGACCATTCCGGTTGAGCTGCGTCAAGTCACCATACTCCTGATCGGAAGGTTCCTTGCCTTCGGGGTTTTCGAGCGAGGATTCAAACGGCTTGGACAGCATCCATTCGTTTTGCTTGAGCTTATTCTCAGCTTCCTTGCGTTCGGCATTGGAAAATAACTGCGCCGCCAGATTTGCAATTGCGCCTGCAAAGGTTTTTTCATCGTCATGCCATTGACGAACCGAACCACGATGTTCGACTGACAAAACACCTATTACGCGGCCATTCCGCTGAATGGCGGTGTCAAGCAAGGAACTTATATTCAGTGGAGCTAAATAATTTTCATTCAATTCCTTTGTCCGGATATCGCTTTGAGCGTCTTCCGCGGCTACCTGACCGTCCTTGCGCACCGCTTCAAGGTATGAGTGGATGTCAGCGGTGTCTAGTGTTTCAACTTGTGAATGGGAACCAGAGGATATGTCATACAATATCTGCCGTTCTAATTTTGTATTGTCATTATTAAGAAGCCAGATGCTTGCCCTGTCTGTCTCCATGGTTGCGGCAACTCTGTTGGCTATCACCTGCAACGCCTCATCGATAGGGCTGTCAACAATCGATTTGTCAATAGTCAGTTCGGCAATCAGACGACTCTGCCGTTTTGCCCGTTCGGCACTCTTCCTGTTCATTTCTTCTGCCTGCTTACGCTCAGTGATGTCATGCAGTATGCCGCGAAGTCTGACGGTTTTGCCGTCTACGACCTCTGGCTGGCAAACAGTCCTTGTCCACAAATGCCTGCCCTTAGCTGTTACGAACCTAAGCTCCATGTCGTAAGGATCACCTAGCTCGATAGCCCGGTGTATAGCCTGAGACAGTGCTTCACGGTCGTCAGGGTGAAAGAAAGCGATCGCCTTGTCCAGCGGGGGCTTTTCGTGTTGCGGAACTTCATGAATGCGGTAAGTTTCCTTGGTCCAGATGACGGACATGGTTTCGACTTCGATCTGCCAGCCGCCGACTCGAGCGATTGAGCCGGCGGCATCAAGAAGCGCTTCTCTTTCCATCAGTCCATGTTGCGCCCGACTGCGCCCCATGGCGGTGGCCAGCAGGTGCGCGGTGAGAGAAAGCATGTCGACTTCCGGTTCCGACCAGGTCCTTGGTTCACGTACCGAGTCAAAGCCCATGAAACCAAGCAAATGCTCTTTTTCATCAATCAGAGGCAGACAAATCAATGACTGAATCCCCTCGCAGCTGAACTCTTCGCGCTCCCCCTGTGCCTCAGCCGGCAGATCGCTCACGGCCGGTATAATTACCGGTTTATTCTGCGTCATCTTCTCCTTCCACCAGGGCATCGTGTCAGTCGACATATTCTGCAAGCGATTTCGCTGGGGCTCAATGCCGTCGGCGCACCATTCGTGCGTGTTGCTCATCAGCTTCAGATCGTCCGTGAACCTGAACACATAACCGCGATCAACAGCCAGAAGCGTTCCCAATCTTCGCAAAAGAAAATTAATAGTGTTGTCCCATGTATCCGCCTGGAGAGACAACAGCCGTTCCGCCACCTCCACTATGGCGTTACTGAACACGGGCGGTTCATGCATACGGCTCTTTTGATCCGAAAAATTATTCATAACTCAATTCCGATATTCTGAAAGAGGAAGGACATTAGCACCAATGGTAACCTATCTTAAAAATGCCCATTTTCCAAACTGCCCAATCAGCATTTCTTGAACCTCATAATTACCCATTTCAGGCAATGCGCAAAATGGGTAATTATTACTCTTTGGGTATAAATGGGTCCGGTTCGACGATTGAACGCAGTCTGTCAGGGAAATTTACCGTCATACCGTCCACCCCAGCTTCAAGAGCCTTCTGCATCAACGCCTCATCTTTCACTCCGAAAGCTCGGACCTCATACCCGGCACGGTGCCAATAGTCTACCAAGTCCGCATCAACATGGGCGGCACTCGGACAAATCTGGGATAATCCTAAAGGTTCCGCTTCAGCCATCAAAGATTTCGAGAACTTACGCACCAGCCAGCCGCGCCTGATCTCCGGGGCGGCCTCAGCCGCCTCCTTCAGAGCGTCGAACTTAAATGAAGTCAAAACAACCGAATCCTCGATTCCGTGCTGGTAAATCAAATCCAAGGTTTGCGGGACCAAGCCCGCCCGATAGCCTTTTAGTTCAATATGCAGCCGCAATCGCCCGGCGTATCGACTCAGGATTGAACGCAGACTCGGAATACGTTCTCCAGTATATGATTCCGAAAACCATTTGCCGGCATCCAGTTCCTGTAATTGAGCGAAGGTGAAATCCGCCGCTTCGCCGCTGCCGTCCGTGGTTCGATCAACCTTGTCATCATGGAGTACGATCACTTCATGAGCAAGGCTCAAATGGACATCCAGCTCCACATCCCGAATTCCCATGTTCAGGGCAATATCGAATGCGGCAATAGTGTTTTCAGGCGCATAGGAAGAAGCGCCGCGATGAGCGATAACGGTGGTGCCGGAATACTCATTTTTTTCCGCCTTCCTCAACGATACTGGACAGCAGTCCGTACCTCTTATGTAAAACTGCGAACCGAGCTTGGAAATCCATACGCCACGAGAACGGTTTTCTGACTCAGCACCTTCCCGAATCGGCCGATATATTTTATGCTCAATTTGGGGCACAGGCTCAATAGCGGGAGAATGCTTTAAACCTTCCGCCAGAATCCGGCCGTCAAAGCCGGTTTCGTTCTCCATCCCGGCCAAATGGCAAACTGTGGGAGCAATATCCACCAGGCCGCAGGGAAGAGGAGAAACGGCACCTTCCAGAAACACAGGGCCATACCCCAGGCAAAAGGGTCTCAGCTCATAAGCGGACAAGGTTCCATGTCCGGAAGGCTTGGGTGATGGTGCTGGAGTTTTTAACACCCCGGGGACACCGAATTTATTGTCTTCATGGGACCAGATTGGATTGATCGCAAACAGTGGCAGTCGCCCCATGTCATCATCTTCACCGGGCTGATACAGCAGATTGAGCGGCAGAACCCCGGAAATATCCGTCAAGTCACTTCGTGAGCAGAAAACCGTGTCGCACCAGCTTTGTTGATAAAGCCATCCTGCCAGAGACTCAGCTTCTTTCCTCGGCATGGGAGTGCCGCCGGGATTGTAGATATTATACCCCATGACTACGAGGGGGTGCGATATTCGCAGCTCCTCTATTGCTTGTGCTAGATAATTCTTTTCTGCATTCCCTGATTCATGACTAATATGTCCATGGTCACTTATCAGTAATAAGTTCAGAGACTCCCGCAGACCATTTCTATCGATCGCCGCCAGCACTTCACCGAGACAATCATCGAGGGTCAGCAGTGTATCCTTCATTTCCGGCGCGCCGGCGGCGTAACTATGAAAAGTTTTATCGGGTTCGGATAACCACAAAACCATTGCCTGACACGAACTGTCATTCAGGTGGCAGTCAATTAAAGCCCTGGTGGCCCAGTGGGCTTTTTTTCGATAAGTGCCGGCGGCTTCCGGTCCGATCCCGCCCAGTTCCTGATGGATTTCCTTTAGATTGGCGAGACCATAGTCGGAATCCGCGTTGATCACGTCCTGGGGATGATTAATGTTCCATAACAATGCCGCACCGAGAGTGCTTGAAGTCGCCACCCCCAATCTCTTGCCGTGTTTAGCCAGCCGATCACCGAGGGTAGGTCGACGCAACAGAGGCTGCCCGTATTTGCGGCTATACTCCATGATTTGATGACCATCGCCGGTTTGCAATCGATCTTTATCACTAAAGCCCGGCATATACATGATGTTGTTGACAAGTCCATGTTTGCCCGGATACACCCCGGTTGTCAATGTGCTAATATTTACTCTGGTGGCGGTAGGATAACTGGCGGCACATGCTGGAAAGAAAGCGCCTTTCCGCAGCAAGCGATGGAAATTCGGCAGCAAGTCAGGGTAGCTGCTGATAATATCCGGACGCATACCGTCAGCTCCAATAATCAAAACGCGATGGTTATTCATTTTTTATTCCTGATGACAATGACTGATCTAAACTGGAACCTTGGGGCTCTAAAACCTACCCTGCCATAAGCAAGCTAACCTATGCAAGCTTTCAATTGCATGTTGCTTTCTAACTGTAATTATTCTACATGCTCATGAAGAAGTACCATAGCTCAAGTTTCACTTGTTTTTACTTGTTGGAAAGTTATTTTTTTCGCTTTGCTGGAAAGACAGCATTTGTTGACTTGACTTTTATGGAAAACCGGATAGTAACAGACCGTTTATCAACATTATGGTTAAGGAACTTTAGAACCGTAAACCTGAATAATTCACAAGCCAAGTTTGCCGCAGGTAAGAATAGCCACGAAAAACACAAAAATGCACAAAAAAATCGACAAACCAGAAAAAATCGCCATACTGGCCTGCGGTGTGTTTGACTGGAATCTCCAGAAAGCCATTGAAAACTCCGGCGGCCAGTATGAATATATCAAGCGTCTGCTGCCGGCCCGGCTGCACAACAACCCGCGCAGACTGCGGGAAAGATTGAGAAAAGAGATCGAGAAACTGGAATATGTGGAGGGTTTGAAAGGCATCTGTCTCGCCTTCGGCTTGTGCGGCCGCGGCACTATTGACCTGCAAGCCGGCAGACATCCCCTGATCATTCCCCGTGTACAAGACTGCATCGGTCTTTTTCTCGGCGGCCACCAGCGTTACCTGAAAGAATTCAAGCACCATCCGGGAACGCGCTACATGTCCCACGGCTGGTATGAATCCCGTATTCGCCGGGCGAATGAAGACAGCGAAAATTATTATGACTCCCGCGAGGGTTCTTTATACACCCCAGAATTTGAGGAACTAAAGCAGGCTTACGGCGAAGAAAACGCCCGTTTCATCGACCAATTCCGTGAGTCCTGGAAGCGTAATTACACTCGGGCGGCCTATATCAAATTTCCTCAGGAAGATGAAAATCCGCCGGGGGAAGATGTAATGCGCGCCATCGGCCGCGAGCTGGACTGGCAGTTCCGTCGACTGCCAGGCGATAATTCGCTGCTGGAACTGATGCTCCAGGGCAACTGGAATCATCCTTCCCTGCTGGTTGTGCCGCCGCATTCCCGGACTGTCGCCGCCCCCGGAAACGCCATTCTCGAATACACCACTCAATTAAACCTGGAAGAAGCCTTGGAAAAACACAAAACCGCGGCGCAAGAAAAGCGCAGCGGCCAAGTGGAAGAAAATACCGGCGTGGGGCTTGGTATTGACACCGGCGGCACCTACACCGATGCGGTGATTTATGATTTCGCCAAAGGCAAAGTCGCCGCTTCCGCCAAATCCCCAACCACTCATAGCGAACTGGTGTTGGGGATCCGCGAAGCCCTGAAACAGCTTCCGCAAGAACTGCTCTCACGAGTCACACGAGCAGCGGTCAGCACCACCCTGGCGACGAATGCCTTTATCGAAAAGAAAGGAAGAAAAGTGGCGCTGCTGCTGATGTCGCCGACCAATATAGAGGACCATGAGCTGCCGTTTCGGTTTGTTCATCGCATCAAAGGACGCATGAGTATCGATGGACGGGAGATTGAGCCTTTGTCGGAAGAAGAAGTGAAATCAGTGGCGCTCGCCGCCCGGCAGGCTGGTTGTGAAGCCTTCGCCATCAGCGGTTTCGGCGCCACTGCCAATCCGCAACATGAAAAAGAAGCCGCCCGTTTAACTTGTGAAATCACCGGCTGTCATTCCGTCTGCGGACACGAATTAAGTTCGAAGCTCAATTTTTACGAACGCGCCACCACCGCCGCCATGAACGCCCGATTGATTCCGCTGATTGAAGAGCTTCTCGGCTCCATAAAAGAAGCGCTTGCCGAACAGGGGCTGCGGGAAATACCGGTGATGGTGGTAAAGGGCGACGGCAGCCTGATGCTGGACAAAGCCGCCGCCAGAGTGCCGGTGGAAACAATCATGTCCGGCCCGGCCGCCAGCCTCGTCGGGGCCGCCTTCCTTTCCGGAGTTGATAACGCAGTGGCGGTCGATATGGGAGGCACAACCCTGGATGTTGCCCGTTTGCGCGACGGAAAGCCGGTGCTCACAGATGAAGGAGCAATGATCGGCGATTTTCGGACTTGCGTACAGGCTATGCGCATTCATACCAGCGGCCTGGGCGGCGACAGTGAAATCGATCTCTCACAATGGCCTCGAGTGCAAATCGGACCGCGGCGCATTGAACCTATATCACGGCTGCCCCAGAGTCCTTCTGAAATCTCGCTTCAATTTGAGCATTCACTGCGGCAGACAGTCTCCATAGAGGCGCATGTTCTGGAATTTTTTGAGTCCGTCAAGCCGGAAAGCCTGTCGCAAAAGATGGCCGAAGTATTATCCGACGGTCCTGTCAGCAGTGTGCAACTGGCCGAAAAGCTGGGCCGCCCCGGCCCTGGTTTCATAAAATGGCGGGAGAATGAATCAAACGGCTCATTACTTCGCTATGGGCTGACCTTGACGGATGTGCTGCACGCCGAAAACCGTCTTGAATTATACCCGCCCGAAAAGTCCAGCCTGCTGCTGAACTGCTGGAGCCGCCTTCTGAATGTGGATGTCGAAGAAATCATCCGAAAAATTCACCAGGAATTCAGAAAAAGAGTTGTTCTGGAAATAATCAGCTCTTTGGCCCCGGAAGAAAAAATACCCTGGAGAAACACCCCGTCTGATGATAGTTTCACTGAATGGCTGGCCGAACATCTAGCAAGCAAAAGTTTTGAAGATCGCTCGCTGTGCTTCAGTCTTTCATCACCGGTCGTTCTGCTGCCCGTAGGCGCCCCGGCGCCGCTGCTGTTTCCGCAATTACGGGATTATCTCGGCATGGATCTGCGAATATGCGAGCACGCTTCGGTGGCGAACGGGGTCGGCGCAATCGCCGGGGAAGTGATGCTGCGGGAGGAAGCTTATATCCGCATCACTGAAGACAACTCTCTATTGTGCACCTGGCGCGGCGGCAATCAGCAGGCCCGCAATATCGAAGAAGCACTGAACACCTGCAAACAGGAACTTGCAAAACTTCTTCAGAAGCGATCAGAGGAAAATCAAATCCCATATACCGATCCCGCCATCGACATTATCCCCCACCAGGCGGATACTCCCGATGGCAAAATTATGCTGGGCGTGACAGTGGAAGCATTGCTGCGTTTCTCTCATCACGCCAAGGCAGGAAAAAGCGCATGAAACCAAAAAAGATTATGTGTGTTTTGGGACGTAAAGCTTAGCACACTTATACGCATTCTCAAAAGCTCACTTATACGCCCCCGTGCTTTGGGTACGCTTATGTGAGACTTCGCATTTTTATGGATTAGAGCGAAAGATTAAGAGGAAAGATTAGGAAAAGACCGGTGCGCCCCTTAATCTTTTGCCCTGATCTTTCGCCTTAATCGGCCATGTAACACCCTCTAAGTCTCACCCTCGGGGTATCAGGCGCACCGCGCCGGCGCTCGAGATGGTGGCCGGAGCTTCCAGCTCCGGATTGTCAGGCGCCCCGCGCCGGCGGGTGCGCTTATGTGAGACACCGTAACCACGACGGTTGACGAGAACGGCGACGAGAACGGATGACGAGTCTCATAATCGTTCACCTTTCTCGTCGCCGATCTCGTTAACCGCTGTTTCTGTTCCGGGATATGTGTCGCCCCGCGCCGGCGCTTGGGCTTATATGAGACTTAGTCTTCTCATAGCCACCTGACCACTTCCTTTCACATTGATTTGCTACAATCCATTGCTTATTTACTAAATTAAGAGATGCCAGATGCGTGTAGTTTCATAGCAGTTAAGTGGAATCAGGCAGGCAAAAATACACCCGCCTATGCTAAAGCTCCGGCGAGGCATGCCGTCGCGGGATGCAAAAAAGCACAATAAATGGAGCACGCGCGGCCTGCCTGACCACTTAACCGGAAAGCTGATTTCACATCGTTGCCGTTATGGTATTTTAAAAGTGTGGAGGGCGACCGTCCAGAGTCCGGTCGTTACTTACGGCTCGCGGGGATCTGACAACTCTTCGTGGTCTTCGCCATCTTCTGTTCAAAATGCGCTTCCGCCACGGAGTATCATTCGCCTTACGACTATTAGTGCAGACCAGTGTGGATTAGCAGTTCAAAAAAAAGCGACCAACGCAGTTTTGATACGGATGGTGATCCTTTTCGTGGAGTTCCTCGTCATTCCTCGGAATCGGGTTTCTGCCGTGGTCGGCGGCCGCCTCTTCTTGACCGGCGACGGTCTCTCCCGCGGCGCCCTCTTGGCGGCGGCCCGGCATCCGAAGGCGGCCACGGTTCCGACACCTCCGGAGCCCATTCCAGAACCTCCGAACAAAGAGAAAACAATTCCCTGGCCCAGCGATACTGAGGATTGCGAACCACTTGATTTATGTTCTTTTCCTCTTGGTCGAAAAAACGAGGGAACAGGAGGATTAAATCCTTGACGTTGGCGATAAGGGCGTTGGGCAAAGGCAGAGGGGCGAACAAATCTTTAATCGCTCTCTTGATTGTTTTATCCTCCTCGAAGGGCACCTCGTTGAAATCAGCCGGATCGTCGATCCCCAGCTCTTCCAGCACCGCCGGAAAAGCAATGGTCGCCAACGCCAGTCGACGTGATTTCCAATATCCCCCCTGGTATTTTCGACGGTCACGGGCGGCGGCTAAACGGCGCAGCAGCAAGCCGGATTTTTCATCCCATATACGATCCAGCCCCGGCAGGAAATGAACCAGAAAATCAAACTGCCGGCAGACGGCCAAAGTTTTAACCGAGTAAGGCTTGGCGAAAATTTTCAACAATTCTTCGAAGAGCCGGGAAGAGGAGGCCTGGGAAATTTTTTCACCCTGCCGGCTGACCTCTTGCCGCAAATCCTCCTCCATTGAGAAGTCATACTCCGCCACCAGCTTCAACGCCCGTAAAATCCGCACAGGATCTTCGGCAAGCCTTACAGCCGGTTCTCCAATGGTTCGCACCATTCCTTCCTCCAGGTCCGAAAGGCCGCCGACACAGTCAATCAATTCGCCTTTACCCAAGGGATTGTAAAATATGGCATTGACCGTGAAATCCCGTCGGCGGGCGTCCTCTTCCCGGCTGCCATACTGGTTGTCCCGCCAGATCACCACCCCGTCATCATCTTCGCGGGCAACTCTTTCCTCCGGGGTCGGCTCCCGCCTGAAAGTGCTTACTTCATAAACAATGGAACTATAGCGAACATGAACAAGCCGGAAGCGGCGGCCAATCACCCGGGCCTGCCGCCGAAATATCCGCTTGATCTGACTGGGTGTGGCGGAGGTGGCTATATCGTAATCCTTCGGCTCCAGATTCAACAGCAGATCTCTCACTCCTCCCCCAACAATGTAGCCTTCATGGTCAGCAGCATGCAGTCTGCCTATCAAATCAATAACATGCGGATGAACTTTAAACTCAGGTTTCATCAGTGGCGGCCATAATTTCGAACTGAGGTTGCACATCCTTAGCGGGAGAAGAGGGAGCAGATACCGGGGAGAAAGAAAAACGATGCAGCAGACAAGGTCCTAAATCATTCAGAATCTGACGGTGGCGAGCGGTGCCGTAGCCTTTATGGGAAGCGAAGTCGTATTCGGGAAAACACTGGTGCCACTGCCGCATTAAGGAATCACGGTAGACCTTAGCCAGGATACTGGCGGCAGCGATACTGGCGCTTTTGCCGTCTCCTTTAACTACGGCTCTGGAAGGAAAGATCAGATTGTCGACAGGAAGTCCGTCCACTAAGACATAATCAGGTTCCGGACTCAGTCGTGTCAAAGCTTTCCGCATGGCCAGATGAGTGGCGCGGAGAATGTTCAAATCATCGATTTCATCCGCTTCCACCACTCCCAGCGCCCAATCCCCCGGAGGCAGCCGATGGCGCAATCGCGCCGCCAGCCGATGACGCTTGGCATCCGTCAGTTTCTTTGAATCATTAAGTTCAGAAATCAAGTCGGCATCGGACAGAATCACTGCCGCCGCCACCACCGGCCCGGCCAAAGGACCGCGTCCGACTTCATCGACACCGGCAATACGCTTGAACCCCTGATCACCGGCAAGCCTTTCAAAATAAAGCATGTCAAGAGGTTCATTGCACCCGCGCATAAGTATCAGCTATCCTTGCGAAATCCGGATTATTTTCTGGCTTCCGAGCAGCCGCCGGATGGGATGGAATCGATTTTGAAGATAGAGATTATCACCTCAGCGCAGCTCTTTAATACGGGCTGATTTACCTTGCTGATGACGAATGTAATAAAGCTTGGAGCGTCTTACCTTTCCCCTCCGCAAAACCTGAATCCGCGCCAGACGAGGCGAATATAGAGGCAGAACATGTTCAACACCCTGACCGTAAGAAACACGGCGGATTGTTACCGTTTCAGCAATACCGCTGCCGCGGCGGCTGATCACTGTGCCGTTTAAACTCTGAATCCTTTCTTTATCGCCTTCGACAATTGAAACGTCGGCCCGTATTGTATCGCCAACGGAAAAATCGGCAATCTTCTTGTCCTCCGGCACTTCTCTGGCAATCTTCTGAAGTGTATTCATATTTTGTCTTTATCCTTCGTTTTAGGGCAATTTATCGTATAAAACTCAATCACTATCATCCCCACAGATTCTGTGGAGGAGCCGTATTTTTATGTATCTCTGTGGCTATTCTTATCTACGGCAAACTTATCTGCGGCAAACTTGGCTCGTGAATTTTTCAGTTTAAATCAGATCCGGGCGGCGCCCCAAAGTACGCAACAGCGACTGCTCTGAACGCCATTGCCGAATTTTTTGATGATCTCCACTCAAGAGAACATCCGGCGCTTTCATATTGCGGAATTCAGCCGGACGCGTGTACTGAGGATAGTCCAGCCTGCCGGGATCGGAGAAAGAATCGGCGCCGGCCGATTCTTCACTTCCAAGTACCCCCGGGATAAGCCTGATTACCGCGTCACACACAACCATCGCGGCCAAGTTGCCGTTGGTTAAAACATAATCACCTATCGACAATTCGACATCCGCCAACACCTGCCTGGCTCTCTCATCGACTCCTTCGTAATGAGCGCAGATCATGATTAAATGCGCTTCATCAGCCAGTTCTTGAGCTTTGGGCTGGGAAAACTTATCCCCCTGCGGAGTCAGCAGGATGACCTTACCATGGCTGCTGGAAACATCCTCGACCGCGGCAAAGATCATCTCCGGCTTCAGAATCATTCCCGCGCCGCCGCCGAAGGGAGCGTCGTCAACCGTGCCTCGGCTGTCATAAGCATACCGGCGCAGATCATGCAGGTGTACTTCCGCCAGTCCCTTTTTTCTCGCCCTGCCGATCATCGACTCTTCAAAAGGGCCTTTGAACATGCCCGGAAAAAGAGTGATGATATCGATACGCATTCAGTCCTGCAGTTCCACTTTCAGGTTTTTGATTCCCAGCCGTCCCGCGGCATCAGCAGCCAATGAACGGATCGCGGAAATTGTCCGCCCTTTCTTGCCGATAATCCTGCCAATATCGCTTTGCTCACAGGAAATGATAATCTCCGCCTCCTCGTCACTGGAGTATGACATTTCGGTCTTGACCGCCTGCGGGTTCGACACCAGACAGCCGACTATAAATTCAACAAATTGCGCTGGATCAGGATTATCCTCCGTTACCGATACAACTGTGCCGCTTGACTTTTGTTCCTCTTTCTCAGAGACTTCACCCCTGTCGTCTTTAGGCGCCGCCTCACCGGGCCTGAACAACTTTTTTATCCAATTCATAGGTCTTTTCCAATTTAACTTTGCATATAAAATCCGCCGATACATGCTTGGCGGCGCCGTTATTCTTCGGACGGCGCTTCAGCTTTTTCTTCGCTTTCGGATGTTTCTTCCTGTTCCTCTTCCGTTTCCTCTTCTCCCTCTTCAGCTTGTTTTTCAGCTGCTTTCTCGGCTGCTTCAGCGGCTGCGGCTTCCGCTTCAGCCTGCTTCCGTTTCTCTTCTTCTTCGCGGCGAAGCCTCTCTTCCTCTTCGCGTTTCAAGCGCCGATCATACAAAGAAATACCGCCGCGGGCTCGTTTGATTATACCATCCACGGTTTCACTAGTCAAAGCTCCGTTCGCAAGCCAGTAATCCACCCTTTCCATGTCGATTTTTTCAATCTTGCTCCGCGGATCATAAGTGCCGATGGTTTCAATGAAAGCGCCGTCGCGGGGACTGCGAGTGTCAGCCGCAACAATTCGATGGGCCGGAGCGTTGCGCTTCCCGGTTCTTCGCAAACGTAATTTTACTGCCATTTTTTCTCCCTTGATAAACTACCTGACAAGGCTTTTGATTGCCGTCAGTGATTAAATTGAAATTTTATGGGTGTTCTTCCGGAAGGAATAAACAAATCCCGGCAACAAGCAAAGTGTAATATATCCATAAATTTCTTTTCGCCAACCGCCCCCGCGTATTGCGTGCAATGCGTCAGTGAAAGATGGAAGCGTTTTAGACTTTTGATTACGCTTAAACTGCTATCTTTGTCGGTTGACGAGAATCCGCCTCAGGCAGAATGAGAACGGGCAACGAGTCGCTCGAATCGTCCGCCGTTCTCGTCGCCGTTATCGTTTTCCGACTGGTTGTTTTCAAACGTTGCGCCTATGACTGACGGATTGCACGTCATTTAAAGCTCACCTTACATTCCGCCGCCGGACTGGAGTTTCTTCTGCAGTTCCTGCTGAAACTCTTCGATATCCTCTTGCGTCGGCTTGTCCGATCCCGGTTCCGGCTGCAGTCCCAGCCTGCCGTCCTGGCCAAGGAACCACTCCGCCCTGGCACCGGAAGCAAACGACACCGTGCCGCTCATAGCGGCCCCCGGGCGCGCCACATTGCTGATCTCCACCTGGGTTCCACCGCCCGCGGCCCCCTGACCGCTCTGGCCGAGTATATCTTCCTGCTCGGCTTTTGCCTTTTCCGGACTTTTCGCTTCCGGCTGCTGGCTCCAGTCGACCCCCTCAAGCTCAGTCGCCAGAATACGCAAGTCCATATAAGTCATAACCTCGTTGAATTCTTCCTCAAGCATCTTCTGGATATCACTCAAGGAAAAACCTTCATTCAATTTCTCAACAATAAACTGATTCCGTTCATGTTCTTGCATAATTGTCCATCCTCGTTTGCTGGTGTTCTGAAAAATAAATGCTCCGCCATCCCATTACTCGGAAAAACGAGAGACTTTTCCGGTATTTTGTGCTGGGAATTTCGAATTTAGCAATATCCCAGTTGAATTTTTTTATCAGATCGCACTCGTATGTAAACATAGTCTCGCACCTTGTCGCGAACCATGTCGAAATATAGATCAGCCTGAACGCAAGGTTACACCATTTTCCCACAACCAACCGGGAACATAGGGGCAGATAAGCCTGTCAATTAAAAGCAAATTGAACAAACCCAGTCTCCGGCACGATGCCCCGGATGCCCGGAAGAGAGACTTATTGAATGGGTTCTGGTGTCAGGTTCTGGTTTCAGGGGGACCTGAACACTGAAACCGCGAAGTCTCATACAAACCCGACCGCCGTGCGCTAAGTGCCTGATACCCTGATGGGGAGACTGGTGCGGCATAAAAAACTTTGTCCCGAACCTTGTCCAGTGTTTTTTGACTTTGGGATTAGGTGCGAGACAAGGTGCGAGACAAGGTTAACAACGCGAAGTCCGGCCTGACACCTGAACACTGAAACCGCGAAGTCTCATACAAACCCACACTGTTCCGCTCGGCAAATAAAATACCATAGCATTCATTAAGGGAATTTCCAATGAAACAATCTTGATTATTTGCACTAATCATCTTCAAGTGTATTTTATTTAAAATCGCCGGCTGGTAATAATACTCATTACAAGTAAAAAGAAATATGACTGAACTGCCCACCGTAAGATTTGCTAATACCGATATTAAAATCACTCGCCTGATCAGCGGGGCAAATCCGCTGTGCGGTTATTCTCACGTCTCCCGTAAAATGAACCAGGATATGGCTGAATATTTTACCGATGAAAATGCAGTTGCATATCTTGAATCCTTGCAAAGCAAGGGGATCAATACATTTCAGGGACGCACGGATTTTCATCGGGTTCTCCACTGGCTCGAGCTGTTCCGCCGCCGCGGAGGAAAGCTTCACTGGATTGCCCAGACAGCGCCGGAAATGAGCGATGCTTTTCAAAATACTTGCCGCATCTCGCAACTGTTCAACTCAGGAAGATACGGCCCGGGCGTTTCAGTTCGCATTCGACAACATTAAAGACAAGGACGCTGTGGTCGTCGGCATGTTTCCTAAATATATCGATCAAATCACCCTGAACATCCAGCACACTCTCATCGCCTGCGGCAAATCTCGCAAAACTAGACCCCGTCCTGAAAGGTATCGCACCCATGCTCCCGCTTGTTTCGGATGAGATTTCGATTTTTTGAGGGGAATCGCTAGCTGTAAGCTAACGTTTTCCCTCAAAAAACCGGAAGATCGCCGAAAAAAGCGGAAGCCCCGTCGGGTTGGGATGTCGGCAGGCCGTCTCCGGCTTTTATGCCGCAAGTCATTAGCGCTGAGGCTAGTAACTGACGGTATAAAAGCCGGATCAGACCAGCCGGCGCTCCCAACATGGGCGTGATACCTTTCCGGACGGGGTCTAACTAGAAACATTTCCCAAAAGGTATTTATTTATGAACAATTCCAAAGAGACCTCACTATTGTTCTCGGGAG
>PUNB01000203.1 GCA_003552565.1 Lentisphaerota bacterium | reverse complement strand
TGCCTGGTCTGTCCGAAACTCAACATTCAGAATTCAGAATTCAATATTCATTATTAGTATTCACTGTTTCTTCCCCGGGGTATGTGGCCTGTTGCGCCGGCGGTCGGGCTTGTATGAGACTTTGTCTTTTAATAGCTAGACCCCATGCGAAAAGGGTTAACGTTCAGAATTTGTGCTGGTTTGAACCTTGTCCCGAACTAAAATCCGGCGGTTGTTAATGTTTCATCCGAAAAGGAATAAGGTTCGGGACAAAGTTCGGGACAAAGTTGAACCCAGGAATGCGCAATATACCTTTTCGCATACCCTCTAGCCACCTGACCCCTTACCTTTCACAGTCCATTGCGTATTTACTAGGGGTTATAAGAAATGTCAGCCGCTTAGAACTTTAATTTGTTCGCGCAGGCGTTCTCGTCGATCCTGCATTTGATTGAGCCGATCCTTTTCGCGTTCCACTACTTCCTCTGGAGCATTATCGAGAAACTTCTGGTTGCTCAACTTTTTCCGAGTGTTCTTGATGTGTTTGACCAGCTCTTCCTCCTGGGCGAGGAGGCGCTCTTTTTCTTTTTCCACATCAATCACATCATCCAGCGGCAGATAGGCGGCGCCAAGGGTGGTCACGGCGGTACCGGTCGCTCCCTCGGGCTGATAATCATCGACTATCTCCACTTCCGAAGCGAACAAGAGAAATTCCAATGAAACCGGATCTTCCCGCAGAAAGGCTTCTTCTTCCGAACCTTTGGGAGTGATGATTACTTTCAGTTTACGGGATGTGGGTATCTGATAAGAGGCTTTAATGTTCCGCACAGCTCGTATAAGTTCGAATTTCGCCTCCACCTGGCGGGCGGTTTCCTGGTCGATTCCCAATCTTTCCTTGATTTCCGGAGCCATTGGCCGCGGCCATTCGGAAAACATTATTGAGTCCTCTTCATCCGCAAAACCGAGGGCGTGATAAAGTTCTTCTGTGACGAACGGCATGGCCGGATGCAGCAGCCGCAGCAGGCCGGCCATCAGGTAATCGAATATTCGCAGGGTTATATTCCTCCCCGCGGATTCTTCGGAATTAAGCACTGATTTGGCTGATTCCAGGTACCAGTCGCAGAACTCGCTCCAGATGAAATCGTAGATGGCGTGAGCGAAATCATGAAAGCGGAACCCGGCCAGAGATTCCGTGGCCGCCGCCACCGCCTTGTCATAGCGTTCCAGTATCCACTTGTCATCCGGACGCAGCTGGTCCTGGTTCAGGTCGTCCAGGGATGTCCAGTCGCCCACGCAGCATCCGTGATGCTGGCGAAAGCGAGCGGCGTTCCAGATTTTATTGGCGAAATTGCGGCCGATCTGGCATTTCTCATTGCTGTAGCGGATATCCTGTCCCATGGGCGCTATGTATATAATGGTAAAGCGCAGAGCATCCGCTCCATAATCGTCAATGACTTCAATCGGATCGGGCGAATTGTTAAGACTTTTGGACAGTTTACGTCCCTTATCATCGCGCAGAATTGAAGTGAAATAAACATCCTTGAAAGGTATTTCCTGTTTAAATTCCAAGCCGGCCATAATCATACGGGCGACCCAGAAAAAGATAATGTCCGGCCCGGTGACAAGAGTGTCTGTGGGATAAAACTTTTCCAGATCCCGAGTTTCTTCCGGCCATCCCAGTACCGAGAAAGGCCACAGCCAGGAGCTGAACCAGGTATCAAGAACATCTTCATCCTGGACAAAGTCGCTGCCGCCGCATTGGCCGCAGCCGGCAGGGGTTTCCCGGGAAACCGCCGTATAATGACACTGCCGACAGTAGTAAGCCGGGATGCGATGTCCCCACCACAGCTGCCGGCTGATACACCAGTCCCGGATATTTTCCATCCAGTGACGGTAGGTTTTCACCCAGCGTTCCGGATGGAAGCGGATCTTCTCGTCATTCACCGCTTTCAGGGCCGGCCCGGCCAGCGGTTGCATTTTAACAAACCATTGATTGGAGAGTCTTGGTTCCACCGGCACATGACCGCGTTCAGAATAACCGACCTGATGAATATGATCCTCGGTTTTTTCCAGCAGGTCCAGTTCATCCATCATCTCCACAACCGCCGCCCGGCATTCGTAACGATCCATATTTTCGAATTCTGCTCCAGCCGCGTGGTTCATCGCGCCCTGGTCATGCATGACGTTCAGCATCGGCAGATTATGCCGCCGGCCTATTTCATAGTCATTCGGGTCATGCGCCGGCGTCACCTTGACCGCGCCGCTGCCGAAAGAAGGATCGACATGCGCATCCGCGATAATCGGAATTATTCTGTCTGTTAACGGCAGACGGATGTTTTTTCCGATCAGTCCTTGATAACGTTCATCTTCCGGATTGACCGCCACCGCCGTGTCTCCGAGCATGGTTTCCGGCCGGGTGGTGGCGACCACCAGATGACCGGAACCGTCTTCCAACGGATAGCGGAAGTGCCAGAGACTGCCTTTCTCTTCCCGATATGTGACCTCCTCGTCCGAAAGCGCCGTGCGGGACTTGGGGCACCAGTTGATAATTCGATGACCGCGGTAGATCAGGCCTTTTTCGTATAAGCGTATGAAAACTTCCTGCACCGCCCTGGACAGGCCGGGGTCGAGTGTGAAACGCTCACGACTCCAGTCGCAGGCGGTGCCCAAACGCCGCAATTGAGTTATTATCCGGCCGCCGTACTGTTCACGCCATTGCCATACGCGCTCGAGGAATTTTTCCCTTCCCAGTTCCTGCCGGGTCACTCCCTCGGTTTCCAGCAGGTGCGACTCCACCCGCGCCTGAGTGGCGATGCCGGCATGATCCGTGCCGGGCACCCAGCAGGCTTCGCGGCCGAGCATACGGGCCTGACGAATGAGTATGTCCTGCAATGTATTGTTCAGAACGTGCCCAAGAGTCAGGGTGCCGGTGACGTTGGGCGGCGGAATAACGATGGTGTAACTTTTTCTAGTGCTTGAATTATCGGCCGTGAAAAAACCTTTGCCTTCCCAGTATGGATACCATTTGGATTCCACGGCACCGGGTTCATAGGCTTTGCCTAACTTATGTTCATTCATATTGCTTTTACTCTCCTAGCTGCTTTTTCTTCCACTCCCAGGCGGAACCGATAATTTCCTCCAGGGTTTCATGTCGCGGCCGCCAACCGAGTTTCTTTCGGGCGGAAGCAGAGTCGCTGATAAGCCGGGCCGGATCTCCCGGACGCCGGGAAGCCGCGCGCACGGGAAAATCAATGCCGGTGACTCTCTTGGCGGTTTCAATGATTTCCCTGACGCTGTAACCGCTGCCGGTTCCCAAGTTAAAGGCTCCGCATTCATTGCCGCGCAAAGCCAGCCAGTGAGCTTCGGCCAGATCGGCGACATGAATATAATCTCTGATGCAGGTGCCGTCAGGAGTGTCATAGTCTTCTCCGAAAACAGTGATTTCTTTCCGCTGTCCGAGAGCCGCCTGCAGAATCAAAGGTATCAAATGGGTTTCGGGATTATGATCCTCGCCGCAGCGCTCGGTGGCGCCGGCAGCGTTGAAGTATCGCAATGAAATGTACTCCAGCCCATGCACCTGTGAATACCATTGCATCATTTTTTCAAACATCAGCTTTGATTCACCATAGGGATTGATCGGCTGCAGGGGGGAGTCTTCCGGAATCGGCACCCGCGGCGGGTTGCCATAAACCGCGGCAGTACTGGAAAAGACCAGTCGCGGCACTCGGTATTTGATCATGGCGTCAAGCAGATTGAGCCCGAGAGCCGTATTATTGCGGAAATAACGGCCGGGCGCGGTCATGGACTCTCCTGCTTCAATGAAGGCGGCACAGTGAATCACACCGTCAAAATTACCTTCACTGAAAACTCTCTCAAGAGCCTGCCGGTCTTTCAGGTCAGCTTCAATCATGCGGGCGCGAGGGTCGACAGCCTCTCGATGACCTTTGATCAGGGAATCGTAAATCGTCACTTCACAGCCGTGGTCGAGGAGATTCTCCACGCAGCAGCTGCCGAGATAACCGGCACCGCCGGGCACCAGTATGTTCATGTCCAGTTTTCTCCTTGCTTGGCGCGACCCTGTACTAGACCCTCCGCGAAAAGGGTTCGGAAACGAGATTAAGGCGAAAGATCAGGGCAAAAGATTAAGGGGCGCACCCGTTTTTCCTTAATCATTCGTCATAATCTTTAGCCTTAATCCAATTGGCCGCGGAACGCACAGTCACTTTCGAGCTTGTGAACTTCACAAAAATGCTTTTCGCATACCCTCTAGCTAGGCTTAATGATTCCGTAGAGCAAAATCTTAGCATAAAATACAGTTTCCATAATGCAAGCGGGAAGGCTGAAAAAGTGGAAGCAGAGCGGCGATCCTTTTTTGGCGGCTCCTGATTTGTGACAACAAAACCATTTCAGCGGATGATAGTGGGGCAGAGTCCGGCAGCGGGATTGCTTGGTTTATTGACTCCGTGACTTTATGACACCGGGTTGACTTGATGACGAAATGACATGTGCGGAGACCCCCGTCTGCTCGTCAGGCGGGTGAATATGTTCAATGGCTAAAAGGACGTCACCGCCATACTCTTTTCCTCTCCCGCCGTCCGCGACGGCGGGGGAAGGTAAGGAGAGGGGGCGGGCACTCGCGGGTTAGCCTTTGAACATCGCTCCGGGCGCGCAAGGCGCCCGGTGGCGGGGATCACTCCCCACGTCGCGAGAAGCACCCGTTAATGCACTGAGAATTGGGGACGAGGTGCTGGATCACTCCCCACGTTGCTCCAATACACTTAATCGCTTTCTTAATCGCCACCTTTGCTCGGATAAACTTAACCGACCCGCTTAACCGCAAAAAATGATAAAATCGCCATTTTTACACCTTATGGCATTTTTTTGCTCAGGCTTTCGTTTGAGTTTTTGGGAACTTAGGGTATGTTCCCTGTTTCAAAGTTCCGAATTTACTCCCTCCCTGGAACTATGCCGGCACGAATCTTATGAACGTCAATCTGTCTTTTGCCGTATTGTTCTGGGTGCATTCACCATAAACCAATCTGCAGAAACTTATGGAAAATCCAGTTAACAGTCAACCCGTTTATCTTTCCTGGATCGCGGCGGTTATAAGTTTTTTCTTCCTTTTATGCGCCGTTCTTTTCAACAGCGGTTCCAACAGCGCAATTTACACCGGTGTCGCCTTGACTGCCGGCCTGGCTCTAGCTTACAGCCTGATCGCGGCCGGCAAAGCGCATTTTGCCCAACGAGAATTGCGGGAAGCAGAAAATCAGCGCGATCAGCAGAGCAGAATCGACCACAGCGAATTGTTCACCGATTCCGCCGATGACGCGGCGGAACTGGCACGTCGTCTTCATCGTAATTACACGGTCTATGCAACGCCGGTTCTGGCACTGCTGGCGGCTATGAGCGTTGGTTTATTGGCTTTGTATTACTGGCGTCTTTATGATCCGGAACTGATGGAACCGACGCTTCGGGAACCTTTTCGTTACGCGGTCATATCTTTGGGGCTTTTCGTGGTTACTCTGCTGGCGGGCAGCTATTACATCGGCAAGTCGCGTGAACCTGCCTGCCGCTGGCTGCGTCCGGTCGGTGCAATTTGGGTGTTGACCGGTTTTCTTTACCTTGTCGCCGGAATCTCCTTGACCGCCTTTCAGTGGAATCCGGAATACGCGGGTTGGGATGTTTACATCGGCCTGGCTGTTCTGGGGGCGGTTATGGTTCTGGCGGCGGAAGCGGCAGTTGTCGTGGTCATGGATTTTTACCGGCCGCGGGTGGCGGGCGAAATGCCGCGTCCAAGTTATGAAAGTCGTATTCTGAGTATTTTCACCGAGCCGGGTGGAGTAGCTCGAAACATCGCACTGTCGCTGGACTACCAGTTCGGGTTTGAAGTTTCCGAGGCCCGCTTTTACAGATTTCTCGAGCGCACAATGATTCCGCTGCTGCTCTTCATGGCTCTTGGATTATGGCTGATGACCTGTGTTGTTGTTATTGACTCGGACGAAAGAGGCATACGCGAGCGTTTCGGCCGAGTGGTGGAAGGCCGGGAAGAGCCCATGGAACCGGGTTTATATTTTAAGCTGCCTTTGCCTTTCTCGCGTATTCACACTTTCCCCATGGAGAGGATGCAGACGATTTCCATCGGTTATGAAAGCGTGGACGATGAAAGGATGGAGGAATACCTGGACCCGGAAATAGAAATGGGCGATCCCACTGGCCGTGTGGTTTTATGGAGTAAGGCTCATAAAGCAGGTGAAACCAATTTCGTGGTGGCCGCCGATCCAGATGAAGACATTAATATGGAAGTTCTGCCTGATATTGCTGACGGCGGCAGGTCAGC
>PUNB01000073.1 GCA_003552565.1 Lentisphaerota bacterium | reverse complement strand
GCCTGGTCTGTCCGAAACTCAACATTCAGAATTCAAAATTCAATATTCATTATTAGTGTTCCCTGTTTCTTCTACGGGGTATCAGGCGCTTTGCGCCGGCGGTCGGGCTTATGTGAGACTTCGTGGTTTCAGGTTTCAGTGTTCAGTTTTCTGAAACCCGACCGTCCGAAGGACAGAGGCCATCCCGAAGGGTGGCAGCGAAGCGGCAAACCTGACACCAGAAACCATTAAACAAGTCTTTCCCTCAGCGAATCAGGCGCTCTGCGCTGGGGCGGGGGTACTTTGTTTATTGACTCCGTGACTGGATGACTTCATGACCTCGTGTCGCCGCTTTTACGTGCGAAGCTCAGGTTAAGGTGATCAAGGCCGAGTGAAGCGGAGAATTAATTCCCGATGGCCGGGGTGCTGGTCCAACAGCCATTGGCGGCTTGGAGCTTCGAAGTCGGCGAAGTCAAAGCCGGGAGCGACGGTGCAGCCTACGAGAGAATACGAGTCTTCCTCCTCGACCGAGGCCCCGAATATATGCCCGGCGGGGAGAGTCAGCTGGAGATGTTCGCCTTCATCGATATCTCCACCCATGCTTTTCACTTGAGCTTTGCCATCGAGGTCAATGATGCCGATGTTCAGAGGAGAGCCTTGGTAAAAGTGCCAGACTTCGTCCTGGCGAAGTCGGTGCATTACCGACAGTTCGCCGCTTCGCAGTAAGTAGTAGATAGAGGTGGCGAAAGAGCGTGAGCCGTTAAATCGCTCCGGCAGCGCATCGGCGGGAATGCTTTCCCGGCTGCGGTAAACCTCTCGGTACATGCCGCCTTCTCCGGGCAAAGGAGTCAGCCGCAGTTTTTCTATCCATTCCTGGGCGGTTTTCATGAACTTGCTTTCTTCTTGTCTGGGTGATTCCATCTTCCGGGAATCTGCCGGTCGCAGTGCCTGCATTTCCCCTTTTCATCCACTTGCAGATCGTCGAGAATGAAGCCCGTGCGGGCGATGATTTTCTCGCCGCAAGAGGGGCAGAATGTGTTTTCAGCCGAATGTCCGGTGACACGAGAAATATAAACAAATTCCATGCCTTCATCCTGGGCGATATCGTGTGCTTTTTCCAGTGTTGAAATCGGTGTCTGAGGCAGGTCGGAAAGCCGGTGCAACGGATAAAAACGGGCGAAATGCAATGGTGTGCCCGGACCTGCTTCATTGGCCAGCCACTTACACATTTCCCGCAGTTCCTCCGGGTTGTCGTTGAGTGTCGGTATCTGGATATTAGTGATTTCCAAGTGAATATTGGCGCGGACCAGAAGTTTAATCGTCTCAAGCACCGGTTCCAATTCTCCTTCAACAACGCGGCGATAAAATTGGGGATCAAAGCTTTTCAGGTCGATATTGACCGCGTCCATCAGCGGTATAATTTCCTTCAGCGGCTCCGGTTCAATATAGCCGGCCGTGTGGAGCAGGTTGAGCATGCCTCTTTTTTTGGCTTCCTCCGCGGTGTCCCGCATATATTCATAAAACACCACCGGTTCACCGAAGGAGTAACTAACAGCGGGAAGGCCGCCGGATTCGGCTTTGTCAACAATCCGCGGCGGTTCCATCTGGTAGGTGTGAATATCTTCCGGCGCCACCAGCGCCATATCCCAGACCTCACAGAAATCACAGGCGAGATTACAGCCGGCGGTGGAGATTGCCAGGGCCCGACTGCCAGGCAGAACATGGAAAAAAGGTTTTCGGGCGATCTCATCTTCCAGGACCAGAGCCGGATTGGCGTATGCCAAGGTGCGGCCTTCGCCGTCGACATTTTTTCGCACTCGGCATGGCCCCCTTTCGCCGCTGTCCAGCTTGCATCTTTTCGGGCACAGCTCACATTGCAGGCGATTATTGCTTAACGACTTGAACCAGGCAGCTGGATGCCCCGGAAGCGCTTCCGGAGAGGCGCCATTGGTCTGCGGACGAGGAGCGTCAGGGGGCGGCGCGGTCTGACGATCACAGCCCAGCATTCCATAAAGGCAGAAACCTCCCAGACCGGTAAGGCCGGTCTTGAGAAACTGCCGCTTGGTCATCTTTCCCGGGGTTGATTTGTTTATGGTCATAGGGGTTATTTATTTTTGAATCTTTCTTAAAACGAATGGGTTGCTAATAGTTTTTTCTTAGATTTTGTGGCTAACAGATTGGTTTCAGGTGTCAGGTTTCAGGGTCCAGTAGTGTTACTTTGTTTCAATTTGCCACACATGAAGTGAGGGAGATCAGCGTGTACGTGTACGAGTACGGCCAACAGCCCATCATTCATCCGAGATACTCCTCAGGACACAACGTTTCAAGCTAAGCGACGAAGTCGATCGAAGCCTGGCACACCCCTCAGTTCCTCTATGATCGAACAGTCTGCTCATAGTCTCCCCGTACTCGTACACATACTCGTACACACAAATCTCTTCATTTCCGCCTCCAAATTTATCGTGAGGATGCTGAAGTGTTTAGAGAGAAGCGCCCCAATACACTTAATCGCTTTATTAACCGCCGCTTTTGCTCAGATACACTTAACCGACCCGCTTAACCGACAAAAATGACAAAGTCGACATTTTTACAACCCGACCAAAATTCTTAACTGGGGTATCGATAATACCAAAACTCCCAGCACAAAAATATTGGAAAAATCTCTCTTTTCCCAAGTTATGGGATGACAGTGATGAAACCCGAAACCTGTCACGAGCAATGCATAACTTCTGAATGTGAATGAAAACGAGCTGCCCACTCAATTTGAAAAGGAACCTGATTTTTATTGCAATTCCAAACTTTTCAGGATTTTATCGATAGTTGGCTGATGCTGCAGCAGCGGTCCGAAATGCTGGCGGTTTTCAATGGCTTTTCTGATGGCGGAATTGTACTCGACACCATCTCCCATGAGGATGGCTCCGGCCAGATAATCGTCGTGAAAGATAAGACGACAGAACATGTTTTCCCGATCCTCTTCCATGGTTAGATAGCTGCCGTCATGCGCATGGATTTCGCCGATACTGCAAACGTCGATGCCGGCCAGTTTTAACGTATTGTTTCTGGGCATGCCGCCGAACTCCAGACTGCCGCCGCCAGCGTTTATCCCGGCTATTTTTCCTTGGAATTGAGAAGGATTCCAAAGTCCGTAAAGAGTTCCGTTATGTTCGGCTGCATCCCCGGCGGCGAATATGCTCGGACGGGATGTGCGCAGATGGTTGTCGACAACGATACCGGTGTCAACTTCCAGCCCGGCCTTTCTGGCCAGAGCGGTGTTGGGTCTGACTCCAGTGGCCAGAATTGCCAGGTCGGCCGGAATCTCTTCGCCTGATTGTAACTCTATGGACTCTAGACCATTGTCGGCGGACCCATTGAATCGGCTTGTTCTGGCATTCTCTTTCAGTTTCACTCCCAGGCTTTGTAAATGTTTTTTGACTCTTTCGGCGGCTGATCTGTTAAGCTGGCGCGGCATCAGCCATTCGTGACTTTCGAGCAGGGTTACGTCGCCGCCGCGGCGGGCTAAAGCGCCGGCGGTTTCAATGCCGAGAACGCCGCCACCCACGACCGTGCATTTTGCGCCGCTGGCGATCTGTTCCAGAATTTCATCGGCATCCTCTTTAGTGCGCAAGGTTTTTATTTTCGGCAGCTGGCTGTTCGGTATAGGCGGGGTGTAGGGATGAGATCCGGGACAGAGAAGCAGTCGGTCGTAAGACAGTTCATTGCCATTCGACAGTTGAATTTTTCCGGCCTCAGGGTCGAGATCTGTCGCCGAAGTTCCGTCAATCAGTTTTATATTGCTTTCTTCAAACCACTGTTGCGGGCGGATAGGTAGAGAAGTCGGTTTGATTTCACCAGCCAGGTAGCGGGTCAGGTTCAGGCGGTAGTAGGGCAGCCCCGGTTCTTCATTGACAATGGTGATTTCACCCTCGGTGACTTTTTCTCTGAAAGCCTCCGCCGCGGTCAACCCGGCGATGCCGCCGCCGATGATGACAAATTTTTCGGGAACGGCTTGTTCGGAAGCGGCACCAGCGGCGGCAGGGGTCTCCTCCGGTTCTTCCACAGGTTCGAATTCGTTAGCCGAAGCTCCGCACACCGGACATTCCGCCGGCGGTTCCGTACCTTCATGGATATAATCGCAGACCAGGCAGCGCCAAGCTTTCGGTTTGGATTCCGGTTTTGCCGTCACTGCCGGCTGTTCCATGATTTCGAACTCATTAGCCTTGGCGCCGCACACCGGGCATTCTTCCGGCGGTTTAGCACCCTCGTGAAGATAGCCGCAAACGATACAGCGCCATATTTGTTGGGTTTCAGAGATAGAAGACTGCATTTTAAGCTCCTTTTTTGTAATGGGGATCAGAATGTCGTTGTATGAAAAACGGTTCGTCGTGCTTCGTTCTTTGTTCGTCGTTATCAGTGTTAATTAGTGTCCATCCGTGGTTTTATTGAGTTTTTTATTACAACCACGTATTAACACGAATACACACGGACAGGGTTACGGTTCTGCGTCAGCCGCTGTTTCCATCCGGGGCATCCGGGGGCAAAAGCACCCGGCGGTCGGGCTTGTATGAAACTTAATTTTTACAGTAGGTCGCAAAGATCGCGAAGAGGAGAAAGTAAGAATGGTTTGCGGATTGCTTCGGAAGCAATTCACAAACCGCTGTCACCTTGACCGCTTGCAGGACAAGCGACAGATTATACACTTCTTTGCGTCCTTTGCGATCTTCTGTTCAAAATATGTTTCCGCCTCGGGGTATCAGGCGCATCGCACCGACAGTCGGGCTTATGTGGAACATTGGGTTCGTGGTTGAAGCCTCTCCGGAAAGGGATCTGATTGTTTCAAGTGAACTGACTCATGCCCGAATAAATTGCGGTTCAAGAACTTTCCTCATACTTTCGAGTTATCCTCCCGCCCGGCGCCGGTGTATATGATATTGCTGCATTGAACGTCGGTCAAGATTTTCCAGACCCGCTTCCCGGGCCCAGTCTATGGCTTCGACGAACTCTTCAGAAGTGATGGCGCGGGAGATCTGTTCATATTCGAAAGCCCGATGCTCTACACGGTACTGCGACATGATGTTGACATAGGTTTTTGTTGATAAATTATCGGCTACCCATCGAACGAATTCACGAGTGCCGGCGACGCGGTTGGGCATTACCAGGTGGCGCAACATCACCCCTTTATAGGCAATGTCGCGGGAGTCAGTTTCCAGGTCACCTGCCTGCCGATGCATCTCTTTGATCGCCGCCTGGGCTCGGCGGGGGTAATCTCGAACACCCTGAACGGCGTATTTTTCGGCCTTTTCGCCATCCATGAACTTCAGGTCCGGCAGATAAATATCCACTATGCCGTCGAGAAGTTTAATATTGTCAAGCGAATCATAACCGCCGGTGTTGTAGCATATCGGCAGCTTGAGGCCCTGTTTGCAGGCGATGCTGATGGCGGATATGATGTGCGGCAGAATGTGAGTGGGGGTGACGACGTTGATATTGTGACAGCCGCGGTTCTGTAAATCCAGCATCATGCGGGCCAGATCACTGTCTTCCACATAACGTCCGCGTCCTTCATGAGCGATAGGATAATTTTGACAGAAAACACAGCGCAGGTTGCAGTAGGAAAAGAAAATAGTACCTGAACCGCGGCGTCCGACCAAGGGCAGTTCTTCTCCGAAATGAGGGGAATGGCTGTGCACCTTCAATCTGTCATCAAGATTGCAGAAACCTTTTTCCCCTCTACGCCGGTTGACTCCGCATTCGCGAGGGCAAATATCGCACTTTTCCAGGCGAGCAAAAGCTTGTTCAATTCTTTCATCCAGTTTCCCTTCCGCTTCCAGTTTCGCGTAAGCAGGGGACCAATTGGGCACCCCGGCTGGAGAGGGTCCACCGGCGCGGCCGCAGCCGCTCAGAAAGAAAGTGCCGGCGAAACCGGCGGTTTTCATGAACTCTCTGCGGGAAAATTTCATTGACAGACTTCCTTGTGGGTACGAGTGGAAAATTCCTTATATGCCAAGCTTAGAAATTTTGTAGTTCTTAGGAATCAATCTTGTCTTCTACGACGATACAATCAAAAAAAGGTTCCTCGGAAAAAAGGAATTCAATGTTCTGAGAAAAGTATGCGGTTGCGGCTGTTATAGAGGAAAGATTAAGCTTGTGTGAGATTTGGTCATTTAATAGCCACAAAAAACACAAAAAGTCACAAAAGATGGAGCGGCCGCGTCCTCGCGGCCAAATAAGTGCCCGCGGGGACGCGGGCGCTCCAGATGCACCAAGTCTCTCCCTCGGGGTATCAGGCGCATCGCGCCGGTGATCGGGCTTATGTGAGACTTCGCATTGTTAACCTTGTCCCGAATCCGCCTGAGGCGGATCACAAACCTAATTCCAAAGTCAAAAAAACACTGGACAAGGTGCGAGACAAG
>PUNB01000271.1 GCA_003552565.1 Lentisphaerota bacterium | reverse complement strand
TATTTCGTGATTCAAAAACAATTGACCGCGGATTGACGCAGATGGAGACAGGTTTTCACCGCCCGCTCGCTGAAGCTCGCTGCCGCTGCCGCCTGAAGGCGGAACTCTGACCCAAAGAACTAGAAGCACAGTCAAAATCTCTGTCTCGGGGTTGTTTTTTCAATCTATCACTCTGCCGGGACAAGCCCGGCAGGGGCGTTCAGCTCAAAAATTTTTTTTCGGGCGGGGCTAATCACTCACTCTCAACCTGATTCGAAAGTTTGCCGATTCCCTCAATCTCCACCTCGACTCGATCACCGGACCGCAGGAAGACCGGCGGGCGGCGGGCGAAACCAACCCCGGGAGGAGTGCCGGAGATTATCACTGTTCCCGGCCGCAGGGTGAAGATTTCCGAACAAAAGCTCACCAGTCGCCGCCAGTCAAAGATCATATCGGAAGTCCGTCCCCGCTGCATGGTCTGGTCATTAAGATAAAGCTTGACTTCCAGATCTGAGGGATCAAGTTCGGTTTCGACCCACGGCCCAAGCGGACAGAAGGTTTCAAAACTTTTCGCTCGGGCCCACTGCACATCCCTTCGACGTTGACAGTCGCGGGCGCTGACATCGTTGGCGCAGGCAAAACCCAGAATATAATCATGAACATCAGACTCGCGCACGTGCCTGCATTCGCGCCCGATGACGATTGCCAGTTCTGCTTCGTAGTCAACTTCGTCGGGTGCCATTCGCGGCAGCCGAATGGTCTCCTCATGACCTATTACGGAGGCGGTTGATTTAAAAAAAACCACCGGCTCCTTTGGCTCCTCGGCTCCTGACTCACGCGCATGCTCCCGATAATTCAGACCAATGGCGATCAGATCAGGCGGACTCACCGGCGCCAGCAGGCGCGCTTCCGTTAAATCCACTGTTCGCGAGGTGGGTTTGATTTCCGGCCAAGGAGGGCCCTCAAAAAGATTGATTGTCTGGTTGTTCTTCAACTCTCCAAAAAATATTTCTTCCTGATACTGAAAGCGGACAATTCTCATTTTATAGTTCTCCCTTTTTATAAAGCCAGCACGCGGCTGAATGATCTTCATCGATGGAGAAACTCGGAGGTTCCTTCTGATCACATAGTTTCGGCATGAAACTCGGGCATCGAGGATGGAAGCGGCATCCGGAAGGCGGCCGCATGAGGCTGGGAGGTTCGCCAGCCGGCAGCTCCCGGAACTTTTCCGCGTTCTCCGGCTCCGGATCGGGCAGTGCCGCCAACAGAGCCTGGGTGTAGGGATGGCTTGGACGATCAAGCAGGTCATTGACTTCCGCCTGTTCGACTATTTGCCCGGCGTATATCACAAAAATGCGTTCCGCGAAGTACCGTACGGTCGATAAATCATGAGTGATGTAGGCCAGAGTCAATCCCAGTTCGTTCTGGATATTGCGCAATAGATTAAGTACCTCCACCCGCACCGAAGCATCCAGCATGGATACCGGTTCATCGGCGACAATCAAAGCTGGGCGCAGGATCAACGCCCGGGCTATCACCACTCTCTGCTGCTGTCCGCCGCTGAGCATGTGAGGGAATTTTCCCATAAAAGCGGACGGGGGCGTCAGCCGCACTTCCTCCATGACTTCAGAAATCCTCTTTTCCTGTTCTTTTCGGGAACGTATTCCATGCACAATCAGCGGTTCTCGCAGAATGCGTCTGACATTCATGAACGGCGGCAGAGCGCCATAAGGATCCTGCTGCACATAACCGACACGGGCCCGATACTCATGGAGCTGGCGACGGGTCATGGCGGCCAGATTCAGATTGTCAAACCAAACACTGCCTTCCGTCGGCCGATACAAACCGAGAATGGTTCTGGCCAAAGAGCTTTTGCCGCAGCCGCTTTCACCAACGAAAGCCGCCGATTCACCGCGGCGCAGTTCAAAACTCATCCCGTCAACCGCCCGCACGTTACCGATTTTAATGAACCCCAGCCGCCGGATTTCAAACCAGGTGCGCAGATCCCGGACGGACAAAGCCGGGGAAACCGCCTCCAAGGACTCCCTGGACTGGTCGCTATTTGAGTTGGTCTTACTCATATGTTTAAACGGCTCTTTCACAAACGAATGGGTGGTTAATATTTTTCTTGGACTTTGTAAGCAACAGCTTGGTTTCAGCCTAAAGGTGTTCCAAAAAGATTGTCGCCAGTCCGAGAAAAAGAAAGAACCCGCACAGGTCGGTTATGGTAGTGACAATCGAACCGGACATCATAGCGGGATCGAGCTTGATTTTCTTCATCAGAAATGGAAACAGCGCTCCAATTATTGTCGCCAGAATTGTATTCAGCCATAAGGAGACCATGGCGATGATTCCAAGGTGAATGTTGCCGCGCCATATATAGGTTATAACGCTCAGTTGCAAACCGAGAAAGAGGCCGTTCATGAAACCTACCAGCATTTCTTTTCTCAGCACCTTAAGCAACTGCTCCCAAACGACCTGTCCGGTGGCCATTCCCCGGATCGCCACGGACATTGACTGCATGGCCACATTCCCTCCCATGTCCGATACAATCGGCATCAGCACCGCCAGAAAAGCAAATTCCGCGATGGAGCTTTCGAATACGGCGATGCCGATAACCGCCACCAGGTTGAAAAAGATGTTGGCAGCCATCCACGGCCAGCGCTTGCGAACAGAAGTGAACGGCCGTTCCAGCGGATGTTCTTCCCCGCTTGGAATACCGCCCATCATCAGGAAGTCTTCGGTCGCTTCCTCCCGCATCTGGTCAAAGGCGTCATCGACAGTGACAATACCCAGGAGCCGATTATCCTGATCAACCACCGGCAGAGCCAAGTAATTGTATTTATCGAACTTTTTCATCACCTCTTCAGCATCCATGTCCGCCGGCAGGGAAACCACATTCTGGCGCACCAGGCTGGAGATTTTCTGTTCCGGCCGGGCCAGCACCAGGTCGCGCAAGGCCAGGACCCCGATCAGGCGGTTGTCTTCATCCACGACATAAGCGTAATATATGGTTTCCGCTTCTTCGCCTTTTTGACGCAGTATGTCAATCGCCTCCTGAGCAGTGATTCCCAAGTGCAAGTATACGCATTCAGGCGACATCATGCCGGCGGCGGTGTCTTCTTCATAAGCGAGCAATTGCCTAAGTTCGGCGGAATCGCTCTTGGAAAGCCGGGAGAGCAGATTTCGCACGTTCTCCTGCGGCAGCTCGTTCAGAAGATCAACCGCGTCATCAGGCTCCATGCGTGACAGTATCTGAACTTTATCTGAGTGCTCGAGTTCCTGATAGATCCGCGCCGCTTCTTCCGGCTCCATGGCTCCCAGAGCATCCGCGGCTTTATGCTGCTGCACAAGCAGGTGCAGTAATCGTACCGCCTCTTCTTCCTCCTGCCGGGAAAGAAAGTCCGCCACTTCCGCCGGATGCTGTTTTATCAGTTCCGCCAGCCGCCTGGTGGCCTTTGACTTGCTTCTTTTATCATTATTCATTTAAGCTTGTCTCCGAAAACCATAAGTGAAGTGCAGCCTCAACGCCGACTAAAGAATACAGATTTCAGATTTCTTTTACGGTTTCATTGAATCGTCAGGAAAAGCAACTTGCATACCTCTTGCGAGGTTACTATATTTTAAAAAAGTGACTATGCAAAAAAACAATTCATAAAAAAAAATGTGAAATTACGGAACATGCTGAATTCCAAACGCGGCCGATATCCTCGCCCAGCGGTTTGCGGAGTCGTTTTCATAATAATCTCTGTATGCGCTTTGTTTGTTTATTCCTGGCTGCAAGACCCGCGGGCGCGCAAAAAGAAAACGGAAATTCACTTTGCCGAGCATTTGACCGTCGGCTCCCAGGTTCTTTGTGAAACCGTCGTGCGGCTTCCCTGGTTCCGCTGGCCGCTGGGAGGAGCGAAAATTGAGTTTCATGACAATGACGCCGCCGCTATGATACACAGTCCGCGCCCAGAGCTTGTCCGCGTTGGAGCCGGGGTTTGGGATTGGCGAATCCGAGCGGTCTGGCAGGCTTACCAGCCTGGTGTCATCGAAAACTGGCGGAAGCTCATTCATGTCGTCCCCCGCCGTAAAGGTGATGAACATACACTGGAAATACGGATGGAGCCGATCCATGTCAGATCCATGCTGGACCGGGCGCCTCGCGACGGGCGT
Source organism: Lentisphaerota bacterium (assembly GCA_003552565.1). Taxonomy (GTDB): domain Bacteria; phylum Verrucomicrobiota; class Lentisphaeria; order Oligosphaerales; family PUNB01; genus PUNB01. The sequence continues at coordinate 2,256 of PUNB01000271.1, read as the reverse complement.
TTGCTGCCGCCTCCCGTACCGGCGGCTCCGGAACCGCCCCCTAGACCCCCTTGGCGGGACGTGAAAGTTATTCTGGTTATAATTATAACCCTTGTCGCCATAAGTTCGCTGATCTTTCCACGTCATCGCCGGAGGCAAATACCAGCAGAAGCTTCGCCCGAGGAAAAAGCCTTGCGTCGGATAGAAAAACTTTCACGTGACAATGATAGGTCCATGAATCAAAGACTGACGCTGCTTTCGGATATTATCAAAGCTTACCTTGAAGAAAGGTGGATGTTAAACACGGACACAGTTGCGAGCCTGGAGCTGATGAGCAAAATGGAGAAACAGCAGACGCTGAGCGAACCGCAAAAAAGGTTTCTGGAACATTTGTTGCTGACCACGGATCAAGTCAAATTCGGCGGCGCCGAGATAAGTCCCGAGGAATGGCGACGGATTGCTTCTGAATCACGTCTTTTTGTCGCCGCCGCGATGAAACTGGAGTAGGAAAAGCGATTGTGACAGTAATTTTCCACAATCCATTATGGCTGTGGCTGGCGCCAATGCTGGCGGCAGCGTTCCTTTGGGCGATAATCCGAACAAGCCCCCCCAATCTCACAGTTTCGACCGCTGACAATTTCAAAACCACTTCCAGCTCCAGAAAAATAATTAAATTCTACCTGCACCCAGTACAATGGCCGAAGCATCTTTTGCTTCTAGGAACCTTAGCACTGCTAGTCGCTCTGGCCCGGCCGCGTCTGCAGATTGAACATGAAATGGAGGAAGTAAAAGGAGTGGATATTATGCTGCTGCTCGATCTTTCCGGCAGCATGCGTTACCTGTATGACAATGTAGACGAGGATTTCGTCGGCCCGCCTTTACCGGACAGAGCGTCCGAACTCGGACTGGAGTCGCGCTTGGAAATTGCTGAAAGAGAACTGACAAGGTTTGTGGAAATGAGGCCCGGCGGACGTCTGGGATTAATTGGTTTCGCCCGATATCCTCACCTGGTTTCGCCCCTGACTTTTGACCATCAATTTATTTTGAACAATCTCGAGCAGCTGAAAGAAGTGAGACTGCCGGACGGCACAGGCATTGCCGCCCCGATTCTCGCTGGAGTTTCCAGGCTCAAGCAAAGCGATTCCCCCGAGCGAGTCATGATTCTGTTCAGTGACGGCGAGGACAATGTGCCGTTTGAGGCCACCCCGCGTCAGGCCGCTCAAATCGCCGCTCAGCATGACATCATCATACACACGGTCGGCATAGGCGGCGGAGATACCTACTCTTTGCGCAATACTTTGACAGGTCAGAAACTGCAGCCTAGCGATGAAACTTTTGATCAGCCTTTGCTTGAGTATATAGCGGAAAAAACCGGCGGTCGTTTTTTCAAGGCGGAAGACTCCGAACAAATGCGCCGGGTCATCGATGAGATCGACCAATTAACCGCGGCAGAACTGGAGCGGGCGGTGCGGGCGGAATCTCGCGACATATTTTTTCCATGGCTGATCACAGGCCTGCTCCTGTTGCTGGCTGGAGCTGTCCTGGAACACACTTACTGCGCTTCCGTACCGTGATTCACTGTCATCCCATAACTCGAAAAAGCTGGAATGATGGCTGAAGACAAATCAAGTTACCAAAATCTTATGTGTTACAAAGGAGAACCTCAATGGATTTCAGCGTTTTGGAGCTGCCGGAAGCGGCACTGCCGATCTTCGATATAACCGCGCTTATTCTCGGCGCCTGCATAGGCAGTTTTCTGAATGTGGTCATCCTGCGCCTGCCGGCTCGCCAGTCTTTGTGGAGCCCGCCCAGTCACTGTCCCGGCTGCGGCCATCGTATTCGTCCCTGGGAAAACGTCCCCGTCATATCTTGGCTGGCTCTCCGGGCTCGCTGTTCCGCATGCCGCCATACTATCAGTTGGCGCTATCCTTTAATTGAAGCCTGCACGGGAATTGTATTTTTTCTCCTCTGGAGGCGGGTTTCGGGAGAGGTGTATCCCTTACAAACGCTGCCCGCCCTCCTTTTCCTGGCCAGTTTGATGATCGCAGCGGGAATTATTGATTTGGAACACCGAATAATTCCGGATCGGATTAATATAACCGGCATAATCGCCGCCGTTCTACTAGCGGCTATCCTGCCTTATGGGCAATTGCAATTATCTCCCGTTGGCTCGGGCGTTTTAACCGTTCTGCCGGAAACAGGGAGTGAATGGAGCGGCGATCTCCTTGACTATTCCTTTCTACGGATAAGGCTGGCGGCGGGAATCAACCTGGTTCT